>JBAUMA010000280.1:0-32622 GCA_049578485.1 Specibacter sp. | reverse complement strand
GGCCGGCACCGGCGTCATGCCCCGGCACCTCGGCAGCTGCGTCCCCGGCCAGTTTCCGCGCAACAAAGGCCCCCAGCAGCTCTCCGGCCGCCACGACCAGGCCGGGTTCGGTGGGGATGTGCTTGGCCAGCACGGTGGAGACCAAAAGATGGGCCCGCTTGGGGTTGCGCCGCAGGGCCAGGCCCACCAGCTCCTCCACGGCCACTGCGCTCGCAGGATCGGAGTGGATGCGGACATCGAGTGCATCGGCGACGTAGCCGCCGGTCCAGGGCGCGGGGACGGTGCCCGTCATGACATGCTCGCTTCCAGGAGGTCGACAAAAGTGACGTCGTCGGCGGCAACGCCAAACGCCGCGGCCCGCAATAGCGTCCGTTGGGCCCATGCCTGGTGGGGTTTCATCTCGTTCATCTTGTTGCCGTACGGGGAGGCGGCGGCGCCGCCGCCCACATTGCCGGCAATGGCCGTCGCATCAAGGAACTCCTCGTGGCTGACCACGCTCAGGGCGTGCACCAGCGCCACGTGGGTGGGGTGGATGACCGTTTTGCCGAGCAGGCCGTTGGCCAAATCCAGTTCAATTTCGCGGATCAGCGTGTCCAGGTTTGCCGTCATGATCCGGGTGCGCAGTTCCTGTTCCGAGGCACCCACGAAGGGGGTCAGGCGCAGCTGGGGGCGCAATACGCGCTCGGTGTTGGCGTAGTGCTCCCAGACGGGGCCGGAGATGGTGAATCCGCCGGCCGGGCGGCCCAGGACGTTGACGATGTCGCCTATGACTCCGGCCACCACGTTGACGTCGTAAATGGTCAAATCGCGGGAACGGCGCAGGCCAAACGCGCTGGACATGTCCGTGGCGCCTATGCGCACGGACAGGATGTCCTCACGGTTGGCCCGCAACAGGGCCGCAATGTTCATCAGCGCCGCAGCGCGCGTTTCAATGTGGATGATGGCGGGCGATTCCAGGATCGGCATGATCCGCAGGCGGCGGGCGCGCACGCCGTCCAAGCCAAGTTCGGCCTGGACCACGTGCAGGGCGTCGATGAAGCCGGCCGCTACGCCGGATTCGTTGTCGAACTTGGGGATGACAAAGCCCGTCAGCACGCCCAGCGACTGGCCTGCGCGGCGGGCCAGCGACAGCATTTGCTCCGCGGTGCGCACCCGCACAAACAGCATGGGCAGGTCCTCACCGCCCTCTCGCAATATCCCCAGGGCCTTGATCACATTGGCCTCGGCGAGCGGAACGTCGGCATCCGGGATGGAGTCCTCCAGGCACAGGACCATGCTGGTGCACCCGGCGTCGCGCTGGCGCAACACGTCCTTGACGAGGTCCGGACGGTTGGCAGGGGTGTACAAGGTCCCGCCCAGCGCCACGGCAAGCAGGCCGGGATCGCTGTCCGGGGTCAGTTCCTGGGGCTGGCGGTAAAACAACCGCGACAACTGGGTTTGGGTCAAGTAGCGGAAATGTCGCATGGGCCCTTTCGGTGGGCTGGGTGCCCGAAGTGGTGTTGCCGTTGCGCGGCTCAGCGCCGGTAGGCCGCCGTCGGCGCCTTGTTGGTCATGGTGAAGTCGAACTCCTGCCAGATTTGGGCGTCGCTCCAGTCCTGCGGGACCGGTTCGGCCCGCAATTCCAGGACGTTGCCGATCCTGTGTGCCAGCAGCAGGGTCTGCGTGCCGCCGCTGGCCGGGGGGAGGGTCACGGACGCGCCGCTGAAAATCTGCACGCCCATGGGCTGGTTTCCGCGGTTGATGAAGATTGCCCGGCGCAGTTCGCGCACGTGCCGCAGGGTGAGGAGGGCGTTTTTGCCGTCGTAGCCCGCCAGTGGCCGGTTGCCGCCGGTCATGACGGAAGTGCCGGCCGTGTGGCCGGCAACATCGGCGCCGCCCACCACCCGCCGCACGCTTTCCCACGCCATGGCCGTGCTGCCGCTGACCACCAGAGTGCCCACTGCCGACTCAAGCGGCGTCAACCGCAGCACCGGCTCCTGCGGGTTCAGCTCGTAGATGTCCCGGATACCCGGGGCCGGGAAGAGCAACGTGACCTCGTGGTCGTGGTTTTTCGCCAGCTCACGCTGTTCGGCGAGCTTTTGCGCGCGCGGTCCCATGGACGACGCCGGCGGGGCGCCTCCCAACACCAGCCCGGCCGGCGGGGTGGCCGGCTGGGCGGCCGCACGGTTGGCTGTTGCCTCGCCGCGACGTGCCGCGGCAGGGGCTTGTGGCTCGGCGGAGGGACGGGCCAGGGAAAGCCCGGACGATGCCGGGCGTGCAAGGCTCAGGCCGACGGCCGGCTGTGCCGACGCCTGCGGTGCCGTCACCGTGAGGGGGGTGCTGGGGGCCGCCGATTCGCGCCCCTGCTTGATCCGGCGTCGCAAATACGGCAGGTCCGTGCGCGTTGTTGAGGGGTGATTGGCCATGGGCTACAGGGTGATCCCGTAGTCCTTGGCAACCCCGGCCAGCCCGGTGCTGTAGCCCTGGCCCAGGGCCCGGAATTTCCAGTCGTCACGGTACCTGTACAGTTCGCCAAAGATCATGGCCGTGACCGAATCCAGGTTCGAGGCGGGGATCTCAAAACGCACCAGCTCGCGGTTCTCGGCCGTTGCCACGCGGATGTGCGAGTTGCGCACCGTGGCGAAGCTGCCCTTGCCGCGAACATCCGGATCCACGTAGACAAAAAACACGATCTTGGCGATGTCGGCCGGCACCAGGGCCAGGTCCACGTCGATTTGTTCCTGGTCCTCGTCCCCGGCGAACGTCACGGAGGAGTCGGCGCTGACCAGCTGATTGAAGAACACCAGGTGGTCGTTGGAGACGGCCGCGCCGCCGGAGTCGCACATGACGGCAAAGGGAACCAGCTCGGCGGAAGGGCCGTTGCTGGCAATGGCATCCCAACCCAGCCCGACCACCACGTGGTTCAGGCCGGGGTTTTCCCCTGTCAGGGCCGCATTGGCCCCGGCCACTAGTGTTGCCAAGTCTGGCCCTCCAAACGCAATGGGTCCCTTTCGGACGGTGGTTGTTCCAGCTGCAAAGCGGCGTCCTGGCCGGCAAACTTGTCCGCCAGGAAGCGCCCGTGCGTGGAGAGTTCCTCCACGGCGCCGATCCGGATCTGGTTCAGCAGGTCCCGCAATGTCTCCTCCAGGGTGGCCAACTGCTCGGCAAGCATGAAGGTGGCCCGGGATTCCTCGTCGTGTTGTGCCTGCGGCAAGGAAAGGTAGGCCTGCAGCGGGGTCGGCACATAGCTGCAAATCATGGCGTTCAGGAGCACGCGTTGTTCGGTTGAGGCGCCGCGAATGCCGATGTCCGTCACGGCTTCGCGCATCAGATCGCCCAGCTGGCGCAGCTGCGACGTCAACAACGGAGGCAGCTGACTGCCGGAACGGCGCACGGCGGAGCGGAGCTGATCCACCGCGGCGCCCATGGCCGCGATTTCCGTCGCCACCGTATCCACCTGTGGGGCGGACGGCACCTCCGGCGCCTGCCCGCCGCCAAACAAGCCACCTACAAAACGGCCAATCATTGCACTTACCTGGTTTCGTCGTCGTACGTCTTAGGCTACTCGCGCTCGGACTGGCGTGAACGCTCCAGGTACGGCTTGGCCTTGGCCAGCCCGGCCTCCAGGGCGTGCACGGTGCCTTCCATGTTCTGGGCGGCCGACGCGCGGAACGTGTCAATGGCGTCCATGGTTTCAAAGACGTTATCGAAAGCCTTCTGCAAGGTCTCCACGCTGACGCCGGAGTTGGCGGCCTGCTGATGAATGCGCACCGTCTGGTCCTTGAGCATCTCGGAGGTCTTCAGGATCATGTTGTTCGTGGTGGTGTTGATGGCGTCGATCTGGTCCAGCACCATCTTCTGGTTCGCCAGCGCCTGGGCCACAATCACGGCCGTGCGCAGGGCCGAAATGGTGGTGGTGCGGGCCCGGTCAACGCCCTTGATGAGCTCAACGTTGTTCTTGCGGATCAGGTCCATGGCCAGGTAGCCCTGCACGGACACGGCGAGCTGGGTCAGGATGTCCTGGTGGCGCTGGCGGATCGGGAAGAGAACATCGGCTTCCAGCTTCTGGGCCTGCTCAATCTGCCCGGCGGCGCGGGTGGCGTCGATCTTCTCAACGCAAGCGGCGTCCAGGGCCTTGGCAAAAACGGCGTACTCGCTCAGGCTCTGCATGGTTTCCCACATCTTGACCTTTTCGCCGGCCAGGCTGGCGTTGTCCTTGAGGAGTTCGTCCTGGCCGGCCATGAGCGACTTGATGATGGCGTCGAGCTGGGTTTGGGCGGACTCATATTTCTGGAAGTACTTGGCCATCTTGTTCCCGCCCGGGATGAAGCCGAGGATCTTGCGGCCCACGCCAAGGTCGGCGTTGTTGGGGGTCAGGTCCTCCACCGTGGTGCGCAGGTCGTTGAGGGTGCCGGCCACCTGGGCCTGGGCGCCGTTACCGCTCTTCTTGGCACCGGCGATGGAGGTGGTGGAGCGTTCCAACATGCGGCTGGAGGCGTCCGAGGAGGACGTCATCTCGGAGCCGGCCAGTTTGGAAATACCATCCACCTTGCTGGTGAATTCCGGGCTTCGGGCGTCAAAGGTGGCAATTTCGGCGATGTAATCCTGGGCCTGGCGGTTGATCTCGGCCTGGCGTTCCGCCGGGACCGGAACCATGCCGGGCGCCTGCTCCGGCTCAACGATGTCCGGGGCGCCGGGGGCCTTCAAGACCAAGGCTGTCTCGGCGTCGGTGGGAGGGGTCAACGGAGATGTCATGTTCAGAACCAGTTTCGTTTTTTAAGCGGATACTGCGCGGTGGATGGCAAGCAGTCCGCCGCCCACGCCGGGGGGCGGTTGCGGCGGACTGGTGAACGAGGCGGCCGGCGATTGGGCCCACGCGCCCGAGGGGCCCCAAAAGCAGCTCGCTCGCGAGCAGCTTTTGGGGAGGGCGTGGGGTTCAGCCCAGCGGCACGCCAAAGTCGGCCACGATCCCGGCCAGGCCGGTGGCGTAGCCCTGGCCAACGGCCTTGAACTTCCACTCGGCGCCATTGCGGTAGATCTCGGCGAACAGCATGGACGTTTCCGGGGCTGCGTCCTCGCTCAAGTCAAAGCGCACGATTTCCTGGTCGTTGCTTTGGTTCATCACGCGGCAGTAAGCCCCACGGACCTGGCCAAAGTTTTGGCGTCGCTCATCGGCCTGATCGATCGAGACCACAATGACCACCCGTTCGACGTCGGCGGCAATTTTGGTCAGGTCAATGGCGATTTGCTCGTCGTCGCCCTCGCCGGCACCGGAACGGTTGTCGCCCATGTGGACCACCGACCCGTCCTTGGCGGAGGGCTGGTTGTAGAAGATGAAGTCATCGCCGGAGCGGACCTTGCCGTTGGCGGCCACCAGCAAGGCGGAGGCGTCAAGGTCGAAGGCGTCCCCGGTGGTGGTCCGAGGATCCCATCCCAAACCAACCAGAGCCTGCTGCAAACCCGGATCGGTCTTGGTCAGCGAGAGGTTGTTGCCCTTTGCAAGCGTCAGTCCAGCCATGAATTCTCTTCCTTCGTTTCGATTGTATTCAAGCGTACCCGCGACCACTTGGCTGCGGGTGGGGAATCGTTCAGGGCGGAATTAGTCCAGGACGATGCCAAAGTCGGTGGCGATTCCGTGCAGGCCGGTGGCATAGCCCTGGCCCACGGCGCGGAACTTCCATTCGGCACCGTTGCGGTAAATCTCGGCAAAGACCATGGACGTTTCGGAGGCAGCGTCCTCGGAAAGGTCGTAGCGGACGATCTCAGTGTCCGTGTCCTGGTTGACCACGCGGCAAAACGCGTCGCGTACCTGGCCAAAGTTCTGCCGGCGGGCGTCGGCCTGGTCGATCGAGACCACGATGACGACCCGTTCGACGTCGGGGGAGACCATGGTGAGGTTGATCAGGATCTGCTCGTCGTCGCCTTCGCCCTCGCCGGTGCGATTGTCACCCTGGTGGATGACGGAGCCGTCCTTGGCCTCCAGCTGGTTGTAGAAGATGAAGTCGTCGTTGGAGCGGACCTTGCCGTTCTTGCCGATCAACAGTGCCGAGGCATCAAGGTCGAAGGCTTCCCCGCTGGTGGTGCGCGGGTCCCACCCCAGACCGATCATGGCCTTGCTCAGGCCCGGATCCGCCTTGGTGAGTGAGAGGTTGCTGCCCTTGGACAGTGTCAAAGATGCCATGGTCGTGGACTCCTTTGGTTGGGGTGGAGGGAGATTTTTAGAGTGCGGCCGCTGCGGGCTGGATCAGGTCCATGGCGGTGCGGCCGTTGGCGCGGTCGCCGATCGCCTTGAAGGTCCAGCCGGAGCCGTCGCGGGACACCTTGGCCATGATCATGGCCGTGTGGGTTCCGGCGTCCGTGAGCTGGAAGCGGGCAACCTCGGGGGCGCCGGCGGTGGAATCGTCCACCAGGCGGCAGAAGGCATTTTCAATCTGGTCGAACGTCTGGCGGCTGTAGCTGCTGATGACGAACACAATCTGGGCCACTGCCGGCGAAACCCGGGCAAGGTCCACCAAGATGGTCTCGTCGTCACCGTCGCCGGCGCCCGTGAGGTTGTCACCCATGTGCTCGGTGGAGCCGTCCTTGCTCTTCAACTGGTTGAAGAACACGGTGTCAAGGACCTGCCCGGAGGCGTCAAAGAAGATGGCCGAGGCATCCAAATCAATTTCGGCGGCCTTCTTGGTGCCAAAGAAACCACGCTTGACGGGAGCGGCCGAATCCCAGCCGAGTCCCATGCGCACCCGGGTGAGGGCGCCGCCGTCGTTCTTCTTCAGTGAAAGAGCCTGGCCTTTTTGCAAGCTAAGTCCCATAACGGTTTCTCCTTAGTGTAAAAAATGTGTCAGTTGGAAAGTTGCTCTACTTTAGGTGAATCTTTGCCGCTGGCACGCTTGTTGCGAATTATCGAGGAGATAAATGCCGCACCAATGAACACCACGCCAATAACGCCAGTAATGACTTCATTGATTTCAATGCTGATGGTCAGCAGCAAGATGATGGACAGCGCCCCAATCGCCCAATGCGCGCCGTGGTCAAGATACTCGAACTCATCCAGTGTGCCTTCACGGACCAGGAACACTGTCAGCGAGCGGACAAAGATGGCGCCGATCAGGCCAAGGCCCAAGGCGATGATGATCGGGTCCGAGGTGATGGCAAACGCGCCAATGACGCCGTCGAACGAGAACGATGCGTCAATGACTTCCAGGTATAGGAACAGCATGAAGGCTGCCTTGCCCACGGCCTTGCCGACACCCTTGTTGGACTTTGCGGCAATGATTGCCGACTCGGCGTCGGTGTCCGCGGCATCGGTGACCCCGTCCCCGTCGACGTCGAACATCTCACCCAGGCCGTTGACCAGCACGTAGGTGACCATGCCCAGGATGCCGGCGATCAGTACATCGACTTCCTTGCCGGGCCGGACCATCGCGGCGGCCGTGACCAGGATGACCAGGGAGATGGCCATGGAGGCGCCGTGGAGGCGGCCAATGAACGCGAGCGGCCTTTCCAGGAAGCCGATCCAGCGGATGTCGCGCTCCTCGAACATGAAATCCAGGAACAACATGAGCAGGAAGACGCCGCCAAAGGCCGCGATCTGCGGGTGGGCGTCGTGCAGGAGGTAGGCATAGGTGCCGGGCGTGTGGATGCTGCCCTTTTCCATGGCCAGCTGGATGGCCTGGACCGGGTTGAGGTTGGCGGTGACCCCGACGATCAACAGCGGGAAGGCGACGCGCATGCCCAGTACGGCGATCAAGATACCGACTGTCAGGAAGATTTTCTGCCAGAAGGCGTTCATTTTTTCAAGGATGCGCGCATTGACCACGGCGTTGTCGAAGCTCAGGCTCACCTCCAGGACACCGAGGATCGCGCAAAGAATCAGCGCCTCAATGCCGCCGTAGAAAAAGGCAACAACCAGTGCCACGGCGCTGATCGCAAGCGACCACCCAAAAGTTTTCATGAACACGCGGTGACTGGCTCCTCGGGAGTTTCCGTGCCTGGATCCGCTGGGATTGTTGTTCGACTGTGTGGAAAATCGAACGACCCTGCAGCCCAAAGACTTTGACGCTTTTATCAATTATCTCCAATTGAACGCCTAATTCCTAATGGATCGGTGGACTCGAAGCTGGGAAATCCCTGATGATTTGCCGCAGGTCAGGTCGATAGGGGCCCTAGAATGGCCAGCATGACAACGCCGGAACGGACCCTGCCCACAGCCGAATTGCACCTGCACATTGAAGGCACACTGGAGCCCGAGCTGATCCTAGAGCTGGCGGCCCGCAACGGCATCACCCTGCCGCACCCCACACTGGCGGCGTTGCGTGAACAATACGAATTCACCGACCTGCAATCATTTCTGAACCTGTACTACGCCAACATGGCTGTCCTGGTCACTGCGGAGGACTTTGCCGACATGACCCGGGCGTACCTTCGTCGGGCCCAGGCCCAAGGGGTGCGGCATGCGGAGGTCATGTTTGACCCCCAGGCGCACCTGGCGCGCGGGGTTGCGCTGACGACGGCGGTGGCCGGCATCTCTTCGGCACTCGCCGACAGTGAGTCCCGGTTTGGCATCACTACGGGGTTGATCGCCGCGTTCCTGCGCGACGAATCCGAGGAATCCGCGCTGTCGGTGCTGGAGGAGCTCATCACCCTGCGGGCCCCGATCGTTGGCATCGGGCTGGATTCGGCGGAGGTGGGCAATCCGCCGTCGAAATTTGTCCGGCTCTTCGCCAGGGCCCGGGAGGCGGGGTTGCGGCTCGTGGCGCACGCCGGGGAGGAGGGCCCGCCGAGCTACGTGTGGGATGCCCTGGACCTGTTGGGAGTCGAACGCGTTGACCACGGGATCCGCGCCGTGGAGGATCCGGCGCTGGTCAGGCGATTGGCTGCCGAGCAGATTCCCCTGACCGTCTGCCCGCTGTCAAACGTCAGGTTGCGGGCCGTGGATACGCTGGCGGACCATCCGCTGGTCCACATGCTCGCAGCGGGGCTCAACGTGTGCGTGAACTCCGATGACCCCGCCTATTTTGGCGGCTACGTGGGAGCGAATTTTGACGCCCTTGTCGCTGAATTTGGCCTGGACAATGACACGCTGGAGCGCCTGGCCGGGAACTCCATCCGCTCATCGTTTGCCCCCGAAGAACGCAAGGCGGAGCTGCTGGCCGAATTGGGCGCTTGGCGGACCGCCCAAGACTGAGCCGTGCGCCCAAAACGGGGTCAACCCGCGAACGCACCGGGACTTGTCGGTGCGTTCGCGAGTTGGCCCCGTTCTGGCGGAAACTATGCCCGGGCGAACAGTGCCCCGGCCACATCCATGACGGGAACCGCCTGTTCCGCGAGCAACACGACGCCAAGCCCGCACATGATGATGCCGCTGGCCAGCGTGATGCCGCGGGCCGCGCCGGGACGTGACCGCAACAGCTTGCGGGAGCCGGCGGCGATCAGCGTGTAAATGATGCCCGCGGATGCCACGAACGTCAGCCCGAGGATCGCTGACTGGACCGGAACCGGAAACCCGGCGTTCGGGCGGATGAACTGCGGGGTCAATGCCACAAACAACAGCATCCCCTTGGGATTGATCGCGCTCGTCCCGAACCCCTGGAGATAGGCGCCCAGGTGTGTGCCGCCGTCGTTCTTCGACACTGCACCGGAGACACCCGTAGAGAAGCCGGCACTGCGCCAGGACCGCGACGTCAGGAATCCCAGCCACAGCAGGTACAGCGCACCCACCACGGTGATCCACAGCAGTAGCGCGGGGAATGCGGCCATGAGAGCGGCAATGCCCGCGGCCAGCAGGATGGTGTGCAGGACGTAGCCGCTGCACAGGCCCGCGACGGCCGGGGCGAAACTACGTTCCTTGAGCCCGGCAGAGATGGTGTAGGCCCAGTCGGGGCCCGGCGTGCAGGTTAGCGTGACGGCGACGATGACGAATCCGATGAGTGCCTGCGGATCCATGATGCTCCTGAACTGGAAGTGATGATGGAGCAAGCTTAGGGAAATTGTTGCCAAAAGTGCTTAGCAATTTGCCCTTGAAAACGAGCATTTGGGATAGAATTTGATAGTGATTGATGCAATTGACAGAGAAATCTTGCGCAGGCTCCAGGATGACGGCCGCATGAGCGCCACGGCGCTCGCCGCCGAGGTCGGATTGACGGTGGCCCCGTGCCATCGCCGGCTGAAGGATTTGGAGGCCGACGGCGTGATCAGCGGGTACCGCGCCGTGATCGATCCGGCGTCGGTTGGTCTGGGATTTGAGGCCATAGTGTTTGTCACGCTCGCCAAGGTGGACCGGGCCACGCTGGACAAGTTTGAGGCCCTCGTGAGCGCCAATGTGCACATCACCTCGGCGCAGCGTCTCTTTGGCGACCCCGACTACATCCTGAAGGTCCTGGCCGAGGACCTCTCCGCGTACCAGCAGTTCTTCGACAATGAGCTCACGGTGCTGCCCGGCGTGCAGCGGGTCAGCTCCACACTTGTCATGAAAAACCTCAAGCCCGGGTCGGGGCTGCCGCTCTAGGCGAAGTTGTGGTCCCCCGTCAGGCCATCGATGAGCTCGCGGACAATGTCGGCATGCCCGGCATGGCGGGCGGTTTCCTCCACCATGTGCAGGAGCACCCAGCGCATGCTCACTTCCTTGCCGTCCCAGCTGGTGCCCGTCTCCTCAAGCCCGACGGCGGTGATCACCTCGTCCGCGGCGGCGCAGGCGCGCTGGTAGAAGTCCAGGATGTCCTGCGTCGTTTCATTGTCGGCGGCACGCATGTCGGCCTCTGGATCTGCGTCAATATCGGGCAGCGGCTCGGTCTCCCGGCCAAAAGTCGAGCAAAACCAGCCATATTCCACTGAAGCCAAGTGCTTGACCAGGCCCAAAAGGCTGGTCCCGGAGGGGACCATCGGGTGCCGGATGTCCGCGTCGTTGACGCCGTCGAGCTTCCACAAGATCGCGTCCCTGTGGCGCTGCAAGGCAACGTGCAGGCACGTCTTTTCATCTCCCAGGGGCGGGACGCGCAGGGCGGGCTTGTCCGTGGTCATGCGAAACCTTTCGTTGGCGGGACTGCCTTGAAGCTATCGCGGGGCCGGGATCCCGACAAGCTTGACCACCGGGAGGCATGTCCGAACATCGGAATTTTCAGTCACGAAAAGTGTGGTCAGTCCACATCCGAAGCGATTTCCCCTACAGTGGTGATTATGAAAATTGCGCTCTTTGCCACGTGCATCGTGGACGCCATGTATCCGCGCACGGCACGCGCCACAGTGGCCATCCTGGAACGCCTGGGACACGAGGTCATCTTCCCGGCCGGCCAGGCCTGCTGCGGACAGATGCACGTGAATTCCGGCTACTTCAAGGAAGCCCTGCCGGTGGTGGCCAACCATGTGAAGGCTTTCGACACCGAGGATTACGACGTCGCCGTGGCACCTTCCGGTTCCTGCGTCGCCAGTGTGAAACACCAGCATGAACTGGTGGCCCGCCGCTGCGGTGACGCCGCGCTGGAAGCCCGGGCCGCCGTCGTCGGCGCCAAAACCTACGAACTCTCCCAACTCCTGACGGATGTCCTGGGGGTGAGCAACGCCGCCGAACAGCTCGGATCGCACTTCCCGCACAAGGTCACCTACCATCCCAGCTGCCACGGCATGCGCCTGCTCAAGCTGGGGGACCGGCAGTTGAACTTGCTCAAGAGCGTGGCCGGGATCGAGATGGTTCAGCTGCCCGAGGCGGACCAGTGCTGCGGCTTTGGCGGCACGTTCTCCATGAAAAACGCCGACGTCTCCAGCGCCATGAACGCCGACAAGGCCGCCAACATTTGCGGCACCGGTGCGGAACTGTGTTCCGGCGGCGACGCCAGCTGCCTGCTGCACATTGGCGGCGGGCTCTCCCGGCAAGGCAGTGAGGTGGGCACCCTGCACTTTGCCGAGATCCTGGCCAGCACGCTGGAAAACCCGGTGACGGTCACCGGCGACGTTCAATTGGCAGGGAGCAAGCGATGAGCAACACGTTCCTGGGCATGCCCAAGCTGCCCGTTTTTGGCCACGGCAACCTCAATGCCACCGAACCGTTTCCGAAGGCTGCCCACCGCGAACTGGGCAACGCGCAGCTGCGCGCCAACCTGGGACACGCCACGCACACCATCCGGGACAAGCGCCTGAAAGTGGTGGCGGAGCTGCCCGACTGGGAGGACATGCGCGATTCCGGCAGCGCCATCAAGAACGCCACCATGGCGAGGCTCCCGGAATTGCTGGAGCAGTTCGAGGCAAACTTCACCGCGCGCGGTGGCATCATCCACTGGGCCCGCGACGCCCAGGAAGCCAACGAGATTGTCGCGGGGCTGATCCGTGACACAGGCGAAACAGAGGTGGTCAAGGTCAAGTCGATGGCCACCCAGGAGATCGGCCTGAACGAATACCTTGAAGAACAAGGCATCGCCGCCTTTGAAACGGACCTGGCCGAGCTCATCGTCCAGCTGGACCACGACAAGCCCAGCCACATCCTGGTGCCGGCCATCCACAAGAACCGCAGCCAGATCCGGGAGATCTTCCTGCGCGAGATGGCCGACGTCGACCCTTCCCTGACCGATGAACCCGCCCGCCTGGCCGAGGCCGCCCGCAAACACCTGCGCAAGAAATTCCTGACCGCCAAGGTGGCCGTTTCCGGCGCCAACTTTGGCCTGGCCGACACCGGCACGCTGACGGTGGTGGAATCCGAAGGCAACGGCCGCATGTGCCTGACCCTGCCGGAAACGCTCATCACGGTCATGGGCATTGAAAAACTGCTGCCCTCGTGGACGGATCTTGAGGTGTTCATGCAGCTGCTGCCGCGCTCCTCCACGGGCGAGCGGATGAACCCCTATACGTCCCTGTGGACCGGTGTGACCCCGGGCGATGGACCCCAAAACGTGCACCTGGTCATGCTGGACAACGGCCGCACCGCCGCCCTGGCCGACGAAATGGGCCGCACGGCCCTGAACTGCATCCGCTGCTCCGCCTGCATGAACGTCTGCCCCGTGTATGAGCGGACGGGTGGGCACGCCTACGGATCTACGTATCCGGGCCCCATCGGTGCGATCCTGTCGCCGCTCATGACGGGCATCAAGAGCGAGGAGAACAACTCCCTGCCCTACGCCTCCTCCCTGTGCGGGGCCTGCTTCGACGCCTGCCCGGTCAAGATCAACATCCCCGAAATCCTGGTCCACCTGCGCGGTGAGGACGTCGATTCCAAGCGCGCCAAGCTCAAGATGCCCAGCCAAATGGACCTGATGATGAAGGGTGCGCAGTGGGCGTTCTCCTCCGGTGCGCACCTGAACCTGCTGGAAAAGGGCCTGCCCGTGGGCAAGTTCGTGGCCGGACGGAATAAGAAAATCAAGAAGCTGCCCGGGATCGCCGCCGGGTGGACCCAATCCCGCGATATTCCGGCACCACCCAGCCAGTCATTCCGCCAATGGTGGGCCAAGGAACATGAGGCCCCCGCCGGCGTCGAACAACCAAAGTCCAGCGAAGGAGACCAGCCATGAGCGCCCGTGACGACGTCCTAAACCGCATCAAGTCCGCCCTCCGCGACGCCCCTGTTGCCCCGGAAATTCCGCGTAACTACCGCCGGCATTCGGCCATGACGGACGGCCAGCGCCTGGAACAGCTGGTGGACCGCCTGGTGGACTACAAGGCCAACGTGTTCGTGGTGCCCGCCGCCGAGGCACCTGCGAAATTGGCCGAGCTGCTCGTCGGCAGCGCATCCATCGTGGTCCCGCACGGGCTGCCGCAGGAGTGGCTTTCGGTGCTGGCCTCCCCCGGAATGAACGACGCCGGGGCTCCGGCCGTGCAGCTCGACTCACCGGAGCGCCGCCTCACCGTGGAGCAACTGGACGCCGTGGATGCCGTGGTGACGGCGGCCGCCGTCGCCGTCGCCGAAACCGGGACCATCATGCTCGATGGCAGCCCGTCGCAGGGCAGGCGAGTGATCTCCCTGGTCCCCGACCGGCACATCTGCGTGCTCCGTGCCGCCGACATTGTGGAGGTGCTGCCCGAGGCCATCGCCCGGCTCGAGGCAAGCTCCCCGCAGACCTGGATCAGTGGCCCCAGCGCCACGAGCGACATTGAACTTGAGCGCGTCGAAGGCGTCCACGGCCCCCGCACCCTCGACGTCGTGATCCTGACGTAGCCGCCGCCCGTTGAGGGGACACATCACCCCGCCACCCAGCCCAATGTAACCCTTTGAAGGTGGGGGTGATGTGTCCCCTCAACGGGCTGGCGGGGTTCCCAAGCGGAGCCACCGGTGGAAGCATGGCAGGCATGAGGTCTTCAGAACTGTTGAGCGATGCTTTTGACCGGATCGATGACATTGTCTTGCGTGCCCTGAAAGGGGTGGACATGGACAAGCTCAATTGGCGACCCGGCGGGCGGGGCAATTCGATCGCTTGGCTGCTGTGGCACCTGTGTCGGGCCCAGGACGAGCAGATCGCCGACGTTGCCGGGACTGAATCCGTGTGGAAATCCGGCGGTTACGCCCCAAGGTTTGGTTTTGCGCTGGACGCGGGGGACACCGGCTATGGCCACAGTTCGGAGCAGGTCTCCGCCGTGCACCTTGAGTCCACCGAGCTGCTGCTGGAATACCACCGTGCCGTGCTGGCACAAAGCCTCGGCTACGTCCAAGACCTGGACGACGCCGAACTGGACCGGATCGTGGACCGCCGATGGGACCCGCCCGTCACCTTGGGCGTGCGCCTCATCAGCATCGTGGACGACTGCGTCCAGCACGGAGGCCAGGCGGCGTACATCGCGGGCCTGCCCAACGACGGCTGAACAGACATGCGCGGGGCCGGCGCGGTGATCCGCCCCCGGCCGGCCGGCATCGAATCACCACAACGGCCCCCGGGGCGCCAAATCCCGTCCGGATCGGCGCCCAATGACCGTTTCGGCCCCCCGCAGGGCAAAAGTGGCCCGGGCAAAAACTAGACGCGGGCCGGTTGGTGGGGGACCGGCGTCGCGCTGGCCATGGGTGCGCGGGCCGGAATGAAGGCGGCCAGCACGGCGGACAGCACCGCCGCCGCGATGGCGATGGTGAACGTGATGCGGAAAGCGTCGATGGTCGGCAGGGCAACCGGCCCCAGTTGCATGGTCATCGAGGCCAGGACCACGCTCATGACGGCCGCGGAGGTGGACGTTCCA
This sequence comes from Specibacter sp., assembly GCA_049578485.1. GTDB lineage: Bacteria > Actinomycetota > Actinomycetes > Actinomycetales > Micrococcaceae > Specibacter. Next base: position 17,502 of record JBAUMA010000280.1, on the reverse strand, counting down.
ATGGCGCGCATCAGGGAGTTCAGCCCATTGGCGGCGGCCGTCTCCGTGATCGGCACGGCGCCCATGATCAAGGCGGGCATGGCGGCAAATGCCAGTCCCACGCCGGCGCTGATGATCATGGAGGAGACGATGACCTGCCAGACGTCGCTGTTGAGCAGCAGTGCCACCACATAACCGGCGGCGATCACCAGCGCACCGCTGATCAGGGTGACCTTGGGTCCCCTGCGGGCCGAAAGTTTGGCCGAGACCGGGGAGAGAGCCATCATGACCAGGCCGCCCGGAGCGAGCGCAAGACCGGCATGGAGCATCGACTGGCCCAGGCCGTAACCGGTGGCGGCCGGGGCCATGAGCAGCTGCGGGAAGATCAATGACATTCCATACATGGCAAAACCGACCATGATGGAGGCCAGGTTGGTGAACAGCACCCGAGGCCGGGCGGAGACGCGCAGGTCCACCAGGGGCGCCTTCACGCGGAGCTCGTAGAAGCCCCATGCCAGCAAGATGACCGCGGATGCGGCAAACAAGCCGATGGTCAGCGGGCTGTCCCAACCCCACGAGGAACCCTTGGTGATGGGCACCAGCAACGCCACCAGGCCCACGGCCAGCCCCGCCGCGCCCACGCCGTCGAACTTTGCGGGCGTGCGGACGGCGGACTCGGGCAGGACCACCCAGACAAGCGCGGCGCACGCCACGCCCAACGCGGCCGAGGCCCAAAACAGCATGTGCCAGCTGGAGGTTTGGGCAATGAAGGCGGCCAGTGGCAGGCCAATGGCGCCGCCAACACCCATGGTGGCGCTCATGGTGGCAACCGCTGCGCCGACCTGCTTGGGCGCCAGGAGGTCGCGCATGATGCTGATGCCGAGCGGGATGGCACCCATGGCCAGCCCCTGCATGGCGCGGCCGACGACGACGACGTCCAGGCTGTCGCTGATGGCGCACAGCACGGAACCGATGATCAGGGCCGCCAAGCTCACGAGCAGGATGCGGCGTTTGCCAAACATGTCGCCCAGGCGCCCGCCGATGGGGGTGACGACGGCGCCGGCCAGCAGCGTGGCCGTAATGGCCCATGAGGCGTCCGCTGCGGAAGCATTCAGCAGCTTCGGCAATTCCGGAATGAGCGGAATGATCAGCGTCTGCATGAGCGAGACCACGATCCCGCAAAACGCCAGGGTGGTGATGACCACCTTGGCCGAGGGCGTGCGGGTGGGGTTGAAGCTGGGGGTCACGATGCTCCTGATGGCTGGCGTACGATTATTTATGTATGGTGCAACAAATATGCATCATACATAAATGCGGGGAGGCGGAGATCGTGCTACACAAAAATTCGGTGGTTGGCCAGCTGGAATATGAGCTGATGCTGCTCTCGCGCTACCACTTGCGCCCGCACCACAGCAAGGACATCGTGCTGGATCGCTCGGCCGTGGTCCTGCTGAGCCGGCTGGAAAACGTGCCGCCCATGACCCTGAAGGAGCTTGCGGCTGCCCTGCGCCTGGACGCCTCAACCGTGCACCGCCAGGTTGCCGCGTTGTTGCGCAATGACCATGTTGCATATGCGCCAGGCGGCGGCGAAGTGGCCCGGCGCGTTACGCCCACAGCGGCTGGCAGGGCCGCGCTGACGGATACCCGCACGATCTTTGAAGAGGGGATAGCCCGCGTCGTGGCGGACTGGCCCGACGAGCAACAGGGGCAGCTGCGTGATTTGCTCCGCGCCTTCAATCAGGACATCGAACGCCTGGAAGGCGGCGCCTGGCCCCGGCCCTAGAGGCCGTCGTTGAAGTTCCAGTGTTCCTGCCAGCGCCAGTCGATGGGCTCGCTCTTGCGCTGGTACCGGATGTCGGTGGAAAGGCGCAATTTGTTGGCCGGATCCACGTTGTCTGTTGAGGCATGCACCATGTGGGCCGAATGCACCACCACGTCGCCGGCATCGTAGTCGGTGACAAGCCAGCGGGTGTCGTGATTGTCCGCAAGTCCGGGAAGATCTGCCGTGATGGATGCGGCCGGCCGTGCCAGGGTGCCTTCACGTTCCTGGGCCATGACCCAATGGTGGCTGTTTTCCAGATAGGCGAGCCCGCCACGGGCCAGCGGGCAGTCGCCGAGGGGAATCCACATGGACAAAACCCTGTCGCTGCCCTCGCGCAGGTAGACGAGGTCGTAGTGTGCCTGGGTGGCCGTGCCGATCCCGGCTTCCCCCGGCTTGGTGTGCCGGATGATCTTCCGGCGGTGCAGATGGACGTCGTCCTGAAGGAACCAGGAGAACCAGCCGGCAATGGACGGGTGCGCGCACAGCCGTTGGTACTCCGTGCCCGGGACGATCGCGCCGAACAGCACCTCCCTCATTGCTGCACGGTCCACCTCTTCCGGGGAGCTGATCCCCTCCCGCGGATCCGTGCCCGGCTCGGTGATGTTGGCGCCGTTGAGCTGCTCGAAGTAGTAGCCGCGGAAATCATTGACCGTTTTCTGCTTGAGGTGCCCTTTCAAGTACAGGTAGCCGTCCCTGCGGAGCCGGTGCCAAAGCGCCTCGCGGTCATGGCGTTCGTTCGATGGAACCGGTACCAGGGAACCGAGGCGTTGCGCCGATTCGTCCAGGACGTAGCCGTTTGAGGTGATCATGACCCCAGTCTCCCAACAAGCTGGCGCAATTCCCATGGACTTCGCTACGGTGTACTTGGACTTTTATCAAGGGAACGGAAACTCGCGTGGACACTTGGGCCCGGTATCGCGGGGCGGCACACCCCCTGCGCAATCTCGGCATGGCCTGCGTTGGTGCCGGGGAGCAGGAAGGACCCATGCGCCCCTTTTCCGGGCGGACTTTGGATGTCCATGCCCTGGTGATGGTCTCCCAAGGGAGCGGCCGGCTGCAGTACGCCGGGAAAACCCACGCCGTCAGGGCCCCGGCACTCATTTGGATTTTTCCAGGCGTGGAACATGGCTACGGCCCGGATCCGGCAGGCTGGCGTGAGCACTGGGTGCTGTTCACCGGGGCCAGCGCCCGCGCTTTTGAGGAAATGGGAGCCTTCAACCGCGACACGCCCCTGGTGCCCGCGGATGGCACGCTGCCCCTACGGCACTTTGCACCCCTGCGCGCCGCGCTGGAGGAGGACGGGCCGCGCGGCGATCTGTCGGCCTCGGCGATCGTGCAACAGCTGCTGGTCGACGCCGGGCGCCACAGTCACCGTCCGTCTGGAGCCGGGGCCGTGGTGGAGCGCCTGCGTGAAATTGCCTGCCTGCCGCTGAGCCTGGGTGAGCAGGCTGCCCAACTGGGGCACACGGCGTCGTCCCTGAGGACGGCGGTCCGGGCCGAGGCGGGACTGGGGCCCAAGGAGCTCGTCCTGCAGCTCCGCCTGTCCCGGGCGCAGTCGCTGCTGGCCGGCACCAACCATCCCGTGGAACGGGTGGCCCGCATGGTCGGGTACGACGACGGCGCCTACTTCAGCCGCCTGTTCTCGGCCAAGGTGGGCCTTGCGCCGTCCAAATTCCGGCTCGCACACCGGCGCGTTGAACCGAGCTGACGGGGTCTAGCTTGACCACCGGTGCGGGGTCTCGACGGGCTCGACCACCGGGTCAGGCGGGAACGAGCGGCTGGCGCAGCGGCCAGTCGGTGCCTTCCAAAATGACCTGGACGCAGGTGCCGGTCGCGGCATTCACCACGATCGGGGCCGCCAGGTTCACGGTGCTTTGCACGCCCGGGTTCACTACCACCAGCACGGCGGACGATTCGCCGTTTGTGCCAAGATCGGCCGAAACGGTGCCGGGCAGCTGGGGGGTGTACTGCGGCAAGTGGAGTGCCGCGTCCAAAACGTAAAGCCGGGCGGCCCCGTTGGCAGCCGTCAGGGAAAACAGGCCGGGGGTGGCATCGACGGCGGCCAGCGTGAAGTCGACAATTGGTTCCAGGCCCGGGGGAGCGGCAACAAAGCGAAGCGGACCGGGCACCAGGGCCGGGCTCATCGCAGGAAGTCCATCAGGGTCGAGGACAGAACCTTGGCGGTCACGCTCAGCGAGGCCTGGTACGCCAGTTCCTGGGTCTTCAAATCCAGGATGGCCTTGCCCAGGTCGAGGTCTTCAACCCCGGCCCGCTGGTCTTCCAGGGCCATGACCGCGGTGACGTTCGCATCCTTGGCCCGCAGGAGTTCGGCGTGCCGGGTTCCCACCTCGGAACGCTGTCCAATGACGTGGTCCAGGGCGGCGTTGACGGTGTCGACGGACTTACTCAGCGACGCGCCGGAACGCAGGTCCGCGGAAAGTTGGGTAATCATGCCAAAGATGGATCCCGTGCCGTTGCCTGTTCCGACGGTGGGGCCCGTGCCCGTGCCGAAGATTGCGGCCCCGTCGGCGTCCACCCGGATGGTTGAGTTGGCGCTGACGCGGCGCTCAACCTTGCTTCCGTCAGCCCCGTTGAATGTTGGCGGGTCTCCGTCCTCGAATGCTTTCCCGGCATCGGAATTCCCGGCAAAAACGTTCCGGCCCATATAAGTGGAGTTGGCCTGGCGCAAGAGATCCGTCCGGATGGAGTCCAGCTCAACGGCGATGGCCTCCTTGGCAGGGGCCGGCAGGGAGTCGTTGGATCCCTGGATCGTGAGGTACTGCACGCGCTGCAACAGGGCCACCGAGGAGTCCAGGGCCACGTTGGCGGCGCTGAGCCAGTCGTCACCGTTGTCGAGGTTGCGCCCGTACTGCGCCGCCTGGGCCTGGGCGGCACGCACAGTCATTGAATCGGCGGCCGCGCCGGGGTCGTCGGACAGCTTGGCGTTTTTTTGCAAGGTGTTGGCCCGCAGCTGCGCCTCTGCCAGCTTTGCCGCGTTGGCCTGCATGCCGCGCTGTGACGACGCTGCTGAGGTTTGCATGGTGACTCGGCTCAGCATGTTAGCGGCCCACCCTTCCGGTTTGGTTGATGAGCACGTCGAGCGACTCGTCAATGGCTGTCATCACCCTGGCCGCAGCCTGGTAGGCGTGCTGGAAGGACAGCAGGTTCACGTTTTCCTCGTCAATGTCCACCGAGGCGTTTGACTGCTGACTGGCCAAGGCGTTCGTCAAGGAGGTGTCGGCCAGGACAGCCTGCTGGAGGCCTGCCTGGATATCGACGCCGGTGCGCACGACGATGCCGGACCACAGGGCGTCCGGGGAGTCCTTGCCCATGCCAAGCAAGGCTATGGCGGCGGCCATTGAGCCGTCCTTGCCGCCTGCGTCCTGTGCGCCGACGGCAAGGTTACTCGCGTCCTTGGGACCCACGGAGAGGCCCAGTGCCGCCGGACCGCCCGGGGCAACCTCGAAGAAGTTCTTATCCTTGTCGCCGTTGGGGGCAACCGCAGCCTTGTAGACGGCGTTGACGGTCCCGGCCAGCTTCTGGGCCATGGTGTTGTACGACTCCGCTGTCTGGGCGATCACGCCGCCGTCGGAGGCCGGTTTCAAAACCGACAACAGGCCGGCCAGTTTGCCGCCGTCGAGGTCGATCGCGCCCGGGCGATGTGCCCACTCCAGCTGTACCGGGCCGCCGTCGGCCATGCTGTTCGCGCCGGAGAGTTTCACCCCATTGGCGGTGGTGCCGGAAACCAGGGCGTTGCCGCCCAGCAAAACCTCATTCGTCCCGTCGGGCAGGTCCCGGACGGTGCCGCCGGTCAGTTGGGCAATCCTGGCCGTCAGGGTGTTGCGCTGGTCCACGAGTTCATTGCTGGGCGTTCCCGTGGCGGTTGCGCTGCGGATGGCCTTGTTCAGCGACGCCACCTGGGTGGCGGTGTTGTTGATGTCCGCAACCACCGCGTCTGCGCTGCTTCGTGTCTGCGACCATTGGCTATCCATGGCCTTGTAGCCGGCGGCGATGCTTTGCACCAGGGTCTGCGCCTTGTTCAGCAGGACGGCCGTGGAGCCGGTGTCGCCGGGACTATTGGCAACACCGCCCCAGGAGGTCCAAAACTCCTGCAACTGGGTGGAGATGCCGTTGGGCCCCGGCTCGTTGATCGTTTCTTCGATACTGTTCAACGCCCCGGCCCGCGCACTCGTGTAGCCTGCCGCCGAGAAGCTGGTCCGTACTCGGGCGTCCAGGAACGCATCGCCCAGCCGGGAAATGCCGGTGACGCCCACGCCTTGGCCGGTCTTGACGCCAAGGTCGTTCAGGGTGCTGCGGGCGGGGGCGCCGAGGCCGGAAAATTCGGCCCGCTGGCGCGTGTAGCCGGGTGTATTCACGTTGGTCAGGTTCTGGCCAACCGTGTTCAGGCCGGTACGGGCCGCGTTGAGCCCGGACAATGCCGTGTTCAGCCCACTAAAAGTACTCACTTTTGTCCTCTTTATGCGCTCTCGTCCAGGAGCCGCGATCCGGCGTCCTGGGTGGTGTGCCCGTGATGGTTGTAGGTGCCCGCCTCGGGTCCCAAGTGCGCCGCGGTGTCCTGGGTGGAGCGCAGCCCCGCCCGAAGGAAGTCCAGGTTGGTGTCGCGCAGGCTGCGAACCTGCTCCACCTGCAAGTGCATGCAACGGTGGTGTTCGGTCAGGATGTCCGCCCACGGTCCCGCCGGGGCGGCGTCCGCCAAATCCAGCAGTCCGGCATCTTCGGGCTTGCCCCAGGATGCGGCGACGGCGGAGGCGACGGCGGTGCGCTCCAACGACGTCGCACGCAATTTCTCCATCACATGCCCAACTTCGCGGGTCGCGTTCTCGAGCCAACGGGTCTTGCCGGAAGTAAGCACCAGGTGCTCCTCCTCCAACTTAAAGACCAAAAGATCGAGCAATTCACGCTCTCGCCATAGCAAAGTCGTCAATTCCTCTGGGCCCATGGATAAAGTCCTTTCATCGGGCCGAAGCATGTTCAACAATCACTATCGACAGCAAAGCGCCGACCGTTAGCCACACGCCGGCAAAGCTTGATCGAGTCGTTAGGTTTAAACGGGCGTTTCGGTGCTTCGTTGACCTACAGTGGAGTGGACATTCGCTTTACTCGACGGTAACGCAAATCCTTGGGGGATTGGCACGTCGTAGCACTTTGTGACTTGCCTAGGGGGGCAAACAATTGAATCGCGTTGAGCGCGACGCTTTAGTCGTGCAAAATTTGCCGCTGGTGGGGTATCTGGTGGCGGAAATCTGTATGCGCGCGGACCATCTCAGCCGGGAGGATCTCACCCAGGTTGGGGCCATTGCGCTGATTCAGTGTGCGGAGTCCTTTGACGAAGGGCTGGGGGTGCCTTTTGGTGCCTACGCGCGCCGACGCATCAAGGGCGCCTTTGCCGATGAGCTGCGACGTGACGACTGGGCCACCCGAGGTGCGCGCACCCGCATGGGGGAGCTTGCCGCCGTCAAGGAGACGCTGACCGGTGCCCTGGGCCGCGTGCCCAGGGTTGAGGAACTGGCCGTTGCCATGGGCGTCGACCGTGCAGCAGTGGAGGCCTCCCAGCAGGACGCCGCCCGCAGCGTCACACCCTTGACCGACGTCATCGCCGACATGGTCGCAGCCACCTCGCACGGCCCCGAAGAGGCAATTGTGGTGGCCGAACGCGAAGACTTCCTGGGGCACGCAGTTGCGGCCCTGCCGGAGAAGATGCGCTACGTCGTCGAACAGGTCTACTACCACGACCGATCGGTCAAGGAGCTCGCGGAGGAGCTCGGCTCAAGCCATTCAGCCGTGTCCCAGCAACGCACCGAGGGCATGCGGCTGCTGCGCGACGGCCTGGAGCGGCACTACCTGGCGACGTCGGGCCCGGCCTCTCCGGCACACGCCCGGATCGCCGCGGCACGCCGTGAGGACTACCTGGCCGAACTGGGCACCCGCACCTTGGGCGGGGCCACGCGCGCCCGGCAGGGAATGCATGCCGTGACTGTGCCGCACAAGATGCCGGCCATGGGGTAACCCAAGGCAACTTGTGTGAAGTTGCTAACGGGGTGGGCCAGGGTGCCGACAGTGGGGGTTAGCTGCCCATGGATGGGCGGCGTCGACAATACCCAAACTCACGGAGGATTCACTCATGGGCATGCAAATCAACACGAATACCGCGGCTAACAACGCTTACCGCAACCTGAACAACACGCAGAACGCGCTGTCCAAGTCGATGGAGAAGCTCTCCAGCGGCCTGCGCATCAACCGCGCTGCTGACGACGCTGCCGGCCTGGCCATCTCCGAGGGCCTGAAGTCGCAGGTCAACGGCTACACAGTTGCAGCCCGCAACGCCCAGGACGGCATCGGCGTCATCCAGACCGCTGAAGGCGCCCTGACCGAGGTTCACTCGATCCTGCAGCGCATGCGCGACCTGGGCGTCCAGGCCAGCAATGACTCGAACAACACGGACTCACGCGACGCCATCACGAAGGAAGCAACCCAGCTGTCCTCCGAGCTGAAGCGCATCTCCGACACCACGAACTTCAACGGCATCAAGCTGCTCGACGGTTCCGCAAACCTGAACTTCCAGGTTGGCGCCGACGGCAACTCCGCCTCCAACATCAACGTGGACCTGTCCGCGGCAAATGTTGGCGGCATTGCGGCCAAGTTGGCCGCAACCACGACGACGTCGGGAACGACGTTCGGTATCACCGCATTCGACGGTGCAACCGGCAAGCCCGACCTGACCGCGACGGCTTACTCGTTCTCGTCCACCTCGACCGACGGCAACTCCACCGCCAAGGTTGACGTGACCTTGAGCGGAACCGCCAAGACGGCCGATGATCTGGCAGCCGAGCTGAACAAGGATGCCGGCTTCGCCGCCAAGTTCACGGCCACGGCAACCAAGGACGCCAACGGCATGGGCAACGGGATCGTTGTCAAGGCCAACGACGGCAGCAAGGTCGATGCAGGCCTCGCCGTGACCGGTTCGCTGAATGTCGGTGTTCAGGGCGCAGCAGTAGCAGGTCTGGACTTCGGCACCCACGCCGGTGCGCAGGCGGCCATCACGGCCATCGACACCCAGATCACCGAAGTATCCAAGGTCCGCGCCGACTTGGGTGCACGCCAGAACCGCATGGAATCCGCCATCAACAGCCTCAACGTTGGCAAGGAAAACCTGTCGGCCGCTGCCTCGCGCATCACCGATGTCGACATGGCTTCGGAAATGGTCAGCTTCACCCGCTCCAACATCCTGTCCCAGGCAGGTACGGCAATGTTGGCCCAGGCCAACCAGTCCAACCAGGGCGTCCTGAAGCTCCTCGGCTAAATCGAGGATCTTCTTCGGGGCATCACGTCCCGGATTGTGTTTCCCATGCGGCCGGCTCAGGGCCGCATGGGAAACGCTGGCTTGGGCATGGCCGGTGCGGGGAAACCGCTCGGTCGTGCCTTCGCCATAGCCAACAGCACTACCACCGCACTGCGAATTGGAGCCCTTTCATGGCCATGGGAATTGACGGACTGACGTCCGGGCTGGACACCACGGCCATCATCAACGCGCTCATTGCGGCCGAAGCGCGTCCGCAGACGCTGATGAAGGGCAAGGTCACCTCCGACACGGCCCTGGTGACGGCGATGCAGGCCCTGAACTCCAAATTTTCCGCCTTGACCACCCAGGCAGCAGCCCTGGCCAAGGCCGGCGGCCTGGACATGTACCAGGCCACGTCATCGGCCGACGCCATCACCGCCAGGATCGGCGCGGGAGCCCAGGCCACGAGCCTGGATTTGACCGTGAACAAGCTGGCGCAGGCGCACTCGATGGTCAGCGGTCCCATGACGGCATGGCCCACCACTCCCGCCGTCATGACGTTCGTCAAGACCGACGGCAGCAAAATCGAAGTCACGGCCGAAGGCGGCTCCCTCGATGACATGGCCTACGCCATCAACCACTCCGACGCCGGCATATCCGCCGTCAAGGTGGCCTCGGGGTTCGATGCAAGCGGCACCGCGCAATACCGCCTTCAGCTCACCGCCAAGGACACCGGCGCCGCCAATTCCTTTACGGCCCACCAGGGGACCGCTGCGGAGGTGGAGGCCGGAACGGCCGCAAACCTGATGGGCGCACCCGGTTCGGCCCTCCTGCGCGCCGGCCAGGACGCCGAAGTGACGCTGTGGGCCGGCACCGACGCCGAACAGAAAATCACCTCGGCATCCAACACCTTCGCCGCGATTGCGCCCGGCGTCGACATCACCGTCAACAAACTTTCCGCCGCCCCCGTCACTGTTGCCGTTTCCCGCGACGCCGGCAGGGTCACCTCCGCCGCCAAGGACCTGGCCAGCGCGGTCAACATCATCCTGGGCTCCATTTTCACCCAGTCGACCGTGTCGTCGAGCCCGGGCACGGACGGGGCGGCCAGCGCCAAGGGCGGCCTGTTCACCGGCGACCGGACCGTCCAGGACGCCAAGACGAAGCTGTTCAATGCGGCCACGGCGCCCGTGGACGGGCTTTCGCCGGCAACCATTGGCCTGAACACCACCAAGAACGCCGACCTGGCCTTCGACCCCGATGCATTTGCCGCCGCCTACGCCAAAGACCCCGTGGCTGCGGAGAAGATGCTGCAAACCATCGCCTCCCGCGTGGCCGACGCCGCCAAATCGATCTCGGACGCCCAGACGGGAACACTGTCCCAGCGGGTCACGGGCCAGCAAACGGTCATCAACGACCTCAACGCCCAGATCGTTGACTGGGACTCCCGCCTGGCCAACCGGCGCTCCTCCCTGCAGGCCGTCTACACCAACCTTGAGGTGCAATTGAGCAAAATGCAGTCACAACAATCCTGGCTGACGGCACAAATCAGCTCCTTCGACTCGGCAAGCAGCAAGAAGTGACCATGAACGCGAACCGCGCCCTGAACGCCTACCAGCGTGAAGCCATCCTTTCGGCGTCACCGGCCCGGCTGCTGACCATGCTCTATGACCGCCTGCTGGTGGACCTGTCCCGTGCCGAGTCGGCCCAGCTCGCCGAGGACTGGGCCACCGCCCATGAATACCTGCTCCACGCCCAGGACATCCTGACCGAACTCTCCGGGTCCCTGCAGCCGGAGCTCTGGTCCGGGGCCGACGCGCTCCTGGGCATCTACACCTACGCGGGAGCCACCCTGATGAACGCCAACATCCATCGAAATGTTGCACAAACCCGTGAATGCATCGAGCTTCTTGAACCCCTGCGCGCCACCTGGCACGAGGCCGCCGGGGTTCCGGCCGGTGCCGCAGCCGGTGCCGTCGCATGATCTGGCCGCTCGTGACAGCCGCCGTGGAGCCGGCCGCGGACGAGGCGCCGGAGGAACTTACCGGCCAATGGACCGCCGTCCTGGACCAACTCGAAACACAGCTCATGGCGACCGACGCCGGGGCACCCTACTGGACCCCGCCCACGGGCCTGGGCCGGATGCCCGCATCCTTGCGGGAGCGTGCCCACGCCCTGGCCGCCGCCCAAGCCGCGGCAATCGTCCAGCTCCACAACTCACTTGACTGCGCCGCCGCCGAACTGTCGAGGCTGACGCCCGCGCGGCAAACGACGTCGGCCGTCTACTTGGACATCATGGGTTAGCCGACTGGCAAAAAATAGTTGGCGAAATCACTTACCCCGCGACCGCGGCGTCCGATAGTCAAAGGTGAGCATGGATCGCTCGCCCCTTTTGGCCACGGACAGGCCGCTTAGATTTCGTCAAGAAAGAGCGCAGTGCTTGATTCTGTGGTCACTGTGGCGCTGACCAGCGCCCTGAACGGATTGTCCCTGCGCCAGCGCGCCATCGCCGACAACATTGCCAATGTCAACACCCCCGGCTACACGGCCCAGCGGGTGAAATTTGAAGCTGCACTGGCAGAGTCCGTGAGCCGGCGCGACGGCAATGTCACGGCCACCACGGAACGCTCCCTGGAACCCACTCAGCTCAACGGCAACAACGTCAACCTTGACACTGAAACCCTTTCAAATATTGAAACCGTGCTGCGCTACCAGTTCGCCGCACAGGCAGTCAACGGCGAATTCAACGCCATGCGCACCGTATTGAAGGCCCAGTAAATGTCCGACGCGATCGGCATCGCCGCCACAGGCCTGACCCTGCACCGCAAATGGCTCGACGCCGTCTCCGACAACCTGGCCAACGTCAACACCGCCTCGGCCACCAGCGGCGACGCGTTCAGGGCCCGCTACGTGCTGGCCCAAGCCGGCCCCGACACCTCCGGCGTATATGTCACCGGCGCCGCCTACGGCAAGGCCGAGGGCCGCATGGTGTACGAACCCGACCATCCGCTTGCCGACGCCAAAGGCTATGTGCGCTACCCGGACATTGACCTTGCCTCCCAGATGGGCCAGCTGATCATGGCCCAGCGCGGTTATGAGGCCAACGCCTCGGTGGTGGACCGCGCCAAGAGCATGTACGAATCCGGATTGCAGATTGGAAAGTAAGCCATGAGTGTTGCAGGGATCGAAGGTGTGCAGGCAAGCATGGGGACGGCGTACCTGCAGCCGGCCTCCGCCGGAAGCGACGGGACCGACTTTGGCACATCCCTGGCCGGCGCCCTGGGCAACCTCCAGGCGCTGCAATCCGAGTCCGGAACCCTGGCCGTCAAGGCCGCCACCGGCAACCTGGACGACATCCACCAGGCAACCATCGCCTCCACGCGCGCCCAGGTCACCCTGGAACTGGTTTCAACGCTGCGCAACAAGGGTGTTGACGCGTTCAATGAAATCATGAGGATGCAGGCCTGATGCCGCCGTTCCTCACTTCCATGGGCGGCCGCATTTCCGGCGTGGCCAGGGGCTTCACCATGGCCCAAAAGACCCTGGCTGTCATCGGGGTTGCCGTGCTGGTCCTGGGCGGCGTGGCGCTGGTGAGCTGGCTGGCAAAACCCAGCTATGCCCCTCTTTTTACCTCCCTGGCCCCGGCCGACGCCAACGCGATCGTCACCCAACTGAAAACGGACAACGTGCCGTACCAGCTGGCCAACGGCGGTTCCACAATCCTGGTGCCGGACGCCAGCGTCTACGACGAACGGCTCAAGGCCGCCTCTGCCGGGCTGCCTGCGGCCACCACGGCCGGCTACTCCCTCCTGGACACCATGGGCGTCACCTCTTCCGAGTTCCAGCAAAACGTCACGTACAAGCGCGCCATGGAGGGCGAGCTGGCCCAAACCATCATGGCCATGGACGGCGTCTCCACCGCCTCGGTGAAGCTGGCCGTGCCGGAAAAGACAGTTTTCACCTCCACCAAGGAGGACCCCACGGCGTCGGTGTTCGTGGAAACGACTCCGGGAACCACCCTCACCGACGAGCAGGTCAACGCGATCGTGCACTTGACCTCCTCTGCCGTGCCCGGCCTGAAATCCGCCAACGTCTCCGTGGTTGACTCCGCAGGCGCCGTACTGTCCGCCGCCGGCGCGGGCACCGGCAGCGGCGACAAGCAGGCGCAGGCCTACGAGCAACGTGTCAGTGCCAGCGTCCAGTCCATGCTGGACAAGGTGGTGGGACCGGGCAAAGCCACGGTCTCCCTGCAGGCCACCATGGACAACTCCACTACCGACAGGGTCAAGGAATCCTTTGCCTCGCCGTCGGGAGCCCCCGCCCTCAACGAGTCCAACAGCAGCGAAAAGACCTCCGGCGGCACGGGCAGCGGCACCGGAGTGCTGGGCCCGGACAACATCGCCGTACCCAGTGGCTCCGGCGCCACCGGCAATTCCTCGGAGTCGACCAAGACGACCAAGAACAACGCCGTCGACAAGACCACGGAGAACACCGTGATCCCGGCCGGCACGGTGCAGCGCCAATCCCTGGCCGTGGCCGTGGACACGGCGGCAGCGGCCAAGATCGACGCCGCGACGCTGCGGGAAATGGTCTCCATGGCGGCCGGCATCAACGCCCGCCGCGGTGACACCGTCAGCATGCGCGTGGTGCCGTTCTCCACGGCCCAGGCCGACGCCGCCAAGTCCGCCCTGGATGGCGCCAAGGCCGAGGCGGGCGCCGCGGCAACGGCGAAGACCTGGCGCAACATCATGTTTGGTGCCCTGGCCCTGTTGCTGCTCCTTGTGGCCGTGGTGCTGTACGCCCGCAAGAACCGGCGGCAGGTGCGCGAGCTGGTGGACCTGGGCGAACAAGGCCCACCCATGGTGACCAGCAGCGCCCTGCCCAAGGCCCCGGCCCCGGCAACCACCTCGCTGCCGGCCATCCCGGCACCCGTGGCCCTGCCCGTGGCCGAGAGCAGCGACTCGGACACCAAACGCGCCTCCCTGGAAGCGCTGGCCGGCTCCGACCCGCAAAAGACCGCCGCACTGCTCCGCTCGCTGATGGATGATAGGGCAGGAGTCTAGTGGCCGAGTCAACCATGACGGGAACACAGAAGGCCGCCGCCGTGCTCATGCAATTCTCCCAACCCTCCGCGGCGGCCGTCATGGCCCATCTCAGCGACGCCGAAGCCGAGGCGATCGCCTCGGAAATCGTCAAGATGCGCCGGGTGCAACCCGATGTCGCCGACGCCGTCATTGACGAATTCCACTCGATCGCCGTCAGGGGCCGGCACGGCGCCCAAGGCGGGCGGGACTTTGCCGCCGGCCTGCTCGCGGCCTCCTTCGGCAGTGAACGGGCCGCCGGTGTCATGGACCGGCTGGCCTCCACCATGGCCGGGAAGCCCTTTGAATTCCTGGACGACGCCGAAGCCGGGCAGCTGCTCTCCCTACTGGAAGATGAACTGCCCGCAACGATCGCCCTGGTGCTCGCCCACCTGCGCCCGGACCGGGCCTCGGCGGCGCTTGCCGGCCTGCCGGGGGAACTGCGCACCGATGTGGCCCAGGCGATTGCCACGATGGGCGCCGCAACCCCGGAGGCCGTGGGCATTGTTGCGGCCACGCTGCGGCAACGGGCACTGGCCGTGGTGGCCCCGCGCGAGCAGATGGCCGTCATAGGTGGCGTCCAGCCCCTCGTGGACATCATCAACCGTGCGGACATCGCCACCGAACGCGCCCTCCTGCTGGACCTTGAAACGCGTGACCCCGAACTTGCCGAGGAGGTGCGCTCGCGCATGCTCACGTTCGCGGACCTGGTCAAGCTGGACAACCAGGACGTGCAGCTGGTGCTGCGCGGGATCGACGCCGGCACCCTGGCATTGGCCATGAAGGGCGCACCCGCCTCCGTGGTGGAGGCCATCCGCAACAACATCTCCGAACGCAACCGCGAACTGCTTGAATTTGAGCTTGAGGCACTTGGTCCCGTCCGTTCCTCCGAGGTGGAACAGGCCCGCGCCGACATTGTGCGGATCATCCGCGGGCTCGAGGCGGCCGCGGAAATCACCGTTCGCCGCGGGGACGAGGACGACATTGTCTACTAACGGCACCGGCCCGCGCCCGGCGGTCTTCCCCGTGGTCTCCACCTCGGCCCAGGCGCGCGCCCACGCTGATGCCAGGGCCGGCGGCTACACCCAGGGGCATGCTGCGGGATACGCCGCAGGACTGCAGCTGGCCGGGCGCGACGCCGCGGAGCAGCGGGCCCGCCTGGAGGCCGAGCACGCCCGGACCCTGGCCACCCTCACCGCCGGCACCACCGCCGAACTTGGTGCGCTGCGTGCGGCCGGCAGGGCACTGTCCCAGCGCATGGTTCCGGTGCTGCAGGATGCCGAACAGTCCTTGTTCGCCTGCGCCATCGAGTTGGCCCAGGCCCTGCTTGGCCAGGAATTGCGTGACGGCGAAACCTCCGCCCGCGCCGCACTGGCCCGGGCCGCCTCCCTCGGCGACGCCGAGGTGCCGTTGACGATCCGCATGAACCCCGAGGACCTTGCCACGCTCGCGGGACTGGACTCAGGCGCCGCCGAAAACCTGGCACCGGATCCGACGCTGCTCCGTGGGGACGCCGTTGCCGAGTTCCCGCACGGCTACCTTGACGCGACCTTGGCCACCGCCGTCGAAAGGGCCAAGGCCGCGCTGCTGGGCGACGCCCTGCAAGCCCACGCCTTGCCCGGACCGTTCCCGGAGTCCACGCCATGACGGCGGCAACGGCCGTCCGCCCGCTGTCCGGACCCGGCGCCCAACGCCTGGCCGATGCCGTGCGCGCCGCCGCCCCCGACAGGGTGGGCGTGGTGACTGGCGTGGTTGGCCTGGCCGTCCACGTCAGCGGACTGCGCTGCGCCGTCGGCGAGATGGTCACGATCGGCACCACCGCACCCGTGGAGGCGGAGGTGGTGGCCGTCAGTGCCGGCGGCGTCAAAATCATGCCCCTGGGCCCACTGACCGGGCTGGGGGAGGGCGACCCCGTGCGGGCGATGTCCGGTCCCGTCCTGGTGCCCACGGGCAACGGCTTGCTGGGCCGGGTCATCGACGGGATGGGCAGGCCCATTGACGGAAAAGGGCCGCTCGCCTCCGTCACCGGCGTGCCCCTGGACAACCGGGCACCCAACTCCATGGAGCGGGCCCGGATCGCCTCCCCCCTGCAAACCGGGGTGCGGGTCCTGGACACGTTGACCACCATGGGCCGTGGCCAGCGCCTTGGCTTGTTTGCCGGCTCCGGTGTGGGTAAGTCCTCGCTGCTGTCCATGATCGCCCGGGGCACGGAGGCCGACGTCTCCGTCATCGCCCTGGTGGGCGAACGCGGGCGTGAGGTGCGTGAATTCCTTGAGGACGACCTCGGAGCTGCGGGCCTGGCCCGTTCGGTGGTGGTGGTTGCCACGAGCGACGAACCCGCCCAGCTGCGCCTGCGCGCGGCCTTCACCGCCACCCGCATTGCCGAATCCTTCCGCGACCGCGGCGTGGACGCCATGCTCATGATGGACTCGCTGACCCGCGTGGCCATGGCCCAGCGGGAAATCGGCCTGTCCGTGGGTGAGCCGCCCGCCACCCGCGGGTACCCGCCGTCGACCTTTTCCGTGCTGGCCCGGCTGCTGGAACGGGCCGGAACGGACAAGACCGGCTCCGTCACAGGGCTGTACACAGTGCTGGTGGACGGCGATGACCACAACGAACCGATCGCCGACGCCGTCCGCTCCATCCTGGACGGCCATGTGGTGCTGGAGCGAAAACTCGCGGTGGCCGGGCACTTCCCGGCCATCGACGTGCTGGGATCCATTTCCAGGGTCGCCTCCAAGGTCTGCACCCGCGGGCAGAAGAACGACGCCGCAACCCTGCGCAAGGTGTTGGCGGCACGTGCCGGCGCCCAGGACCTGATCGACGTGGGCGCCTACCACCCGGGCAGCAACCCCCTGGTGGACGCCGCCCTGGCACACTCTGAACGCATCACCGACTTTTTACATCAAAGCATGGACGAGCAGGTACCGGCAGCACAGTCGTGGCAGGAGCTAAACACCCTGGCCGCCTTGATTTCAGGAGCATAGATGGCGCGTTCATTCCGGCTGGCCGGGCTTTTGCGGTTCCGCCAGGCGCAAGAGGACCAGGCCGCAGCCGCGCTGGCACAGGCCAATGCCCGACGCCGGGAACAGGCCGGGCGGGTCAGTGTGGTCCGGGCCGCCCTCGACAGCGCGCGCAGCGACGCAGGGTCCTCCACCGCACTTCGCGCCAGCGCCGCGGCCCGCGCCTCCTCGCGTAGCATGCTCGTGGAACTGACCGCACTTGCCGCCACTGCGGAGGAGGCAGCCGAGACTGCCCGTGAGGATCTTGTCGCCGCCAAAAAGACGGCCGCCTCGCTGGAAAAACTGGCCGAACGGCACCTC
>JBAUMA010000279.1:0-7091 GCA_049578485.1 Specibacter sp. | reverse complement strand
AAGCGGGGTGCATGGGGCCCGGGGGGCGCCAGCTGTTGTCGTCCGGCATAAACGGCTCCATCCATTGATAATCAGAAAATCTAACTACATACTGGTGGAACAAAGTTGTTTTGTCTAGCAAGGAGTTGTTTGCCGTGGGAACCATAGCCGTGGCCGGAGCCACCGGGTACATCGGCGGGCGGCTAGTCCCCCTGCTGCTGGCGGCGGGGGCCTCGGTCAGGGTACTCACGCGACAGTGTGAAAAGCTGCGGGATGTGCCCTGGCGCGGGCAGGTGGAGATCCTCGAAGGCTCCATGGAAGACCTGGACACGGCCCGGGACCTTTGCTCGGGGGCGGATGTTGTTTACTACCTGGTGCATTCCATGTCCGGCGGCAGCGACTCCGGCACCGGGTTTGAGCAGGTGGAACGGCAATGCGCGCTCAACTTGGGCCGGGCTTCCCGTGAGGCCGGCGTCGGGCGCCTGGTCTACTTGTCCGGGCTGCACCCGCAGGGAAAACTCAGCCGACACCTTGCTTCGCGCACCGAGGTGGGAGAGATCCTGCTCGCCTCGGGAACCGCCACGGCGGTTCTGCAGGCAGGACTGGTCATTGGTTCCGGCTCGGCCAGTTTTGAAATGGTCAGGCACCTGACCGATGTCCTGCCCGTCATGCCGGCGCCCAAGTGGGTCATGAACAAGATCCAGCCCATCGCCATCCGGGACGCGCTGCACTACTTGGTCGGTGCGGCTGGACTTCCCCCGGACATCAACAGGACCTTCGACATTGGCGGGCCCGAGGTGCTCAGTTATGCCGACATGATGCGCAGCTATGCCGACGCGGCCGGCTTTCGAAAGCCGGTGGTCATCCCGCTTCCCGTGCTGACGCCCTGGCTGGCCGCGCAGTGGGTCAACCTGGTGACACCCGTCCCGCGCAGCCTGGCCGTGCCGTTGGTGGAGTCCCTGCAGCACGATTGCGTGGCCAGGGAAACGGACCTTGCCTCCTACGTCCCCGATCCCGAAGGCGGGCTAACCCCCTATAAACGGGCGGTGGAACTCGCGCTGCACAAAATCGCGGCTGACACGGTGGAAACCACCTGGGCCACCGCCCACGCCCTCAGCGCCCCGGCGGAACCCCTGCCCAGTGACCCCGAATGGGCCGGCTTGACGGTGTTCACGGATGAGCGGACCAAGGAAACTCGCGCCCCGGCCAGCCAGGTATGGGCTGTGGTGGAATCCATCGGTGGCACGAACGGCTACTACTCCCTGCCCTTTGCCTGGGCGGTTCGCGGCTGGCTGGACAAGGCGGCCGGCGGCGTTGGGCTGGCCCGGGGCCGGCGCAGCCACAAACACCTCCAGCTCAATGACACGGTTGACTGGTGGCGGGTGGAAACCCTGGAGCAAGGGCGGCTGCTGCGCCTCCGCGCTGAAATGATTGTCCCCGGCCGTGCCTGGCTGGAGTTCGAGGTCACCCCTGTGGCACCGGCGGCCGGCTCCGGGGAGGGCGGGAGCCTGTTCCGCCAACGCGCCATCTTCTTCCCGCGCGGCTTGTCCGGGCGCCTTTACTGGCTGGCTGTGCTGCCCTTCCACGGAATCATCTTCAAGGACATGGCCAACCGCATCACGGCGGCCGCCGGGCAAAGCCACGCCGGCAAGCAAAGCTGACAGGCCGGTCCCCACGGTACTGGCCTCACGGCAAACGAGCGCCGGTCTCCACCCTGGGCAGGATGCCCCCGGGACGCGCCGCCGCATAAAGTGGAGCAAGTGATCATGCATTCCCTCTACGACTGGTTCCGGCGGCACCGCTTTGCCGTGGACTTTGTCCTCATGGCGGTGCTCTGGCTCGTGGTCACCCCGTTCAGCGTGGCCAGCGCCGGCGGCGACTACTGGCCCAGCCTTCCCGTGGGTCTCGGCTTCGCGACGGCGCTGATCGTCCCACTGGCCTGGCGCCGGACACGGACTGTCATGGCCGGCAGCATCATCGCGGTGGTCGCCATCGCCCAGTGGGCCCTGCATGTCGACCCCATGCCGGCCGACGTCGCCGTGCCGTTGATCGTGTACGCGCTGGCAGCTTTCGGGCCCCGCTGGGCAAGCCTGGGCGGCCTGGCCCTGGCACTCATCGGAGCCGTCCTGCTGGTCACCCGATTCTTCTACAACCTGACCAATAGGTCGCTGGCCGATCTTCCCTACGGGGCCGTGCTGATCCTGGTGGTGTGGGTCCTGGTGCTGTTCAGCTGGACCGCGGGAGATTTGACCCGGACCAAACGGCTGCGCGAACAAGCCCTGGAGGATAGGGCGCACCGCCTGGAAATCGAGGCCCAACACGAGCGCCAACTGGCCGCCAGCGACGAACGCGCCCACATTGCCCGCGAAATGCACGACATTGTTGCCCACTCGCTGTCCGTCATCATCACCCAGGCCGACGGCGCCCGCTACGCCGCCGTCGCCAACCCCGAGATCGCCCCGGCCACCTTGCACACCATCGCCGACACCGGCCGGTCCTCCCTCCAGGAAATGCGCCGCCTGCTGGGTGTGCTGCGCGGTGACGCGGAGGCCTCGACCCGTCCGCTCCCGGGTCTGGCGGATCTGGACGAACTGTTGCTGGGCATCCGGGCCGCCGGCCTCAGCGTCTCCAACGAGGTGACGGGCGAGGCCAGGCGCATGCTGCCGGCAGGCGCCGAGCTCACCGCGTACCGCGTGGTCCAGGAGGGACTGACGAACGTCATGAAGCACGCCGGCCCCAACGTGCACGCCTCGGTGCTGCTGCGCTGGACCGCGCGGGGGCTTGAAGTGTCGGTGACTGACAACGGAAGGGGCGCCTCGGCGTCGTTCGCTGACACCGGCCCCATCCCTGAGTACGACGCCGGGTCCTCCCCGGTGCCCGAGCTGGCCGCCGGCGGGGGCAACGGGCTGCGCGGCATGGCCGAACGCACCAAACTTTACGATGGCACCCTTGACGCCAGGCCCCTGGCCGGCGGCGGGTTCGGCATCACCGCATTCATCCCCTACACGGAGACCTAAATGACAACCACACCCATCCGCGTCGCCCTGGTCGATGACCAACAACTGGTCCGTTCCGGGTTTGGCATGCTGATCAATTCCCAGCCCGACCTCTCCGTGGTCATCGAGGCCGGGAACGGGATTGAGGCGCTGGGAGCGTTGTCGGCCACCGCCGCCGACGTGGTGCTCATGGACGTGCGCATGCCCGGCATGGACGGCATTGAAACCACCCGCAAGCTCATGGAACGGACCAAGTCCGCACCCGCCGGGTCCTGGCTGGCCGAGCTGAAGATCGTGGTGCTGACCACCTTTGACCTGGACGAATACGCCCTGGCCGCCATCCAGGCCGGCGCCAGCGGCTTCCTGCTCAAGGACACTCCCCCGGAGGAACTGCTGGGCGCCATCCGCACGGTGTTCGCCGGAGATGCGGTGATTGCGCCGTCCACCACACGGCGCCTGTTGGACCATGTGGCGCCCATGCTCTCAGCTCCCAGTCCGGCCAACGACGCCCATTCGGCCGCGGTGGCCAGCCTGACCGGTCGCGAGCACGAGGTGTTTGTGCTGATCGCCAACGGGCTCTCCAACCCGGAGATCGCGGCCCAGCTGTTCGTGTCCGAGGCAACCGTAAAGACGCATGTGGGCCACATCCTGGCCAAGCTCCACGCCCGCGACCGCGTCCAGGTGGTCGTGATCGCCTACGAGACCGGCATCGTCTCGCCGGGCTAGCGAGGACGGTCTCCGCCCCTGGTAGGAGGCACCGGCGTCGAACACCCGGCGCATATCCACCCGTGCTCCGATCCCCTGCGCCCGGGGCGTCAATAGGCTGGACGCATGACGATCACCACTTCACAAAACCAAGGCACATTGGCGGTTCAGGCCCGCGGTTTGCGCAAAACGTACGGCAAGGGCGACACCGAGGTCACGGCGCTGAAAGGTGTGGACCTGGAATTCCCGGCCGGCCAGTTCACCGCCATCATGGGCCCCTCCGGCTCCGGCAAGTCCACCCTGATGCATTGCCTGGCCGGTCTTGATTCGGTTACCGCCGGCACGATCCACCTCGGCGAGACCGAGCTGACCGGTCTCAACGACAAGGCGCTGACGCAATTGCGCCGGGACCGCATCGGCTTTGTCTTCCAGGCCTTCAATCTGGTGCCCACGCTCACCGCGGAAGCCAACATCACTTTGCCGGTGGCGCTGGCCGGGGGCACCGTGGACAAGGACTGGTTCGACTTCATCACCGAAACCCTGGGGCTAACGGACCGGCTCAAACACAAGCCGCATGAACTTTCCGGCGGCCAGCAGCAGCGCGTTGCCGTGGCCCGGGCACTGCTGACCCGCCCCGACGTCATCTTTGGGGACGAGCCAACCGGCAACCTGGACTCGCGCTCCGGCGCCGAGGTGCTCGGCATGTTGCGCCGTTCCTCGCGCGAAATGGGCCAGAGCATCATTATGGTCACGCACGACCCCGTGGCTGCCTCCTACGCGGACCGTGTGGTGCTGATGAACGACGGCGCCCTCGTGGGTCAGCTTGAGAACCCCACCGCGGAATCCGTGCTGGCTTCCCTGGCATCCCTGGGGGCCTGAGCCATGTTGCAAGTCGCCCTGAGCCAGCTCAGAACGCATTCGCGGCGCTTCATCGCCATCACCTTGGCCGTGCTGCTCGCCGTCGCCTTTTTATCCGCCACACTCATGGTCAACTCCTCCACCAAGGCGTCGCTGGTTGCCAGCATGGGCGAGAGCTATGCCGCGGCGGACCTTGTCATCTCACCGCCGGGAAGTGCACCCCTGTCGCCAGCCGCCGTGGACAAGGTGGCATCGTCCGACGTCGTGGCGGCGGCGTATGCCCAACGCTCGCTGTACTTGAATGCCGACACCGGAACGGCGTCCTTCCAGGGCATCCTGCGCAACATGCCCGCCGCCCGGTCGCTGGAACCCGTCAAGCTCCTTTCCGGCGCCTGGCCGACCTCGAATGCACAGGTGGTTATTGACCGGGCCACGGCCGACCACCAGGGCCTGACGGTGGGACAAACCGTCACATTCACCGGAAACGACGGCGCGCAATCACCCTCGGCCCCCATCTTGAAGGCAACAATCTCCGGAATCACGGCATCCTCGACGGATCCCCTTTCATCGGGTCTGGCCCAATTTGTGGGCACCGAGGCTGCCGTGTCCTCACTCGCCGGCCCTGACCAGGGCTTTGGGCAGGTTTCGCTGAACGTTCGGGACGGCGTTTCCGTCGACGCCGCCAAGACCTCACTGGCCACCGCCCTCGGCCAACCCGTATCCACCATTCTCACGCCGGAGGAAAAGACCACGGAACAGGTCTCCAAGTTCACCGGCGGGCAGGATCAGTTGACCATCGTCCTGCTGGCGTTTGCCGCCGTGGCCCTGCTGGTCTCCGCGTTGGTCGTCTCCAACACGTTCTCCGTCCTGGTGGCCCAACGGACCCGCGAGCTGGCGTTGCTACGCTGCGTTGGCGCCAGCCGCACACAGGTGCGAAACTCCGTGATGGTGGAGGCCCTGGTGGTTGGCTTCACGGCATCGGTGCTGGGTGTCCTTGCGGCCATCGGAACCATGGCGGCCATTCTCGGCATTCTCAGAACCAACCCCGACTACGCCTTCGCCACCTTGGCGGTGCCGCCGTCGGCCATTGTTGCCGGCATCCTGGTGGGGACTCTGCTGACGGTCCTGGCGGCCCTGGTGCCGGCGCGGGCAGCAACCGCCGTGGCTCCCCTGGCTGCACTGCGACCCGCTGATGACCTCTCGGTGCACAACGCCGGTGGCCGGGTGCGCCTTTCGATCGGCGTCGCGCTGATCCTGGCCGGCGGCGTGGGGCTCGTGTACGGCGGGTTGTCGGCCAAGCTGCTGATCGCGCTGCCCGCCGGCGCGGCCTCGTTTGTGGGATTCCTGATGGCAGCAACGCTCTTCGTCCCCAAACTCGTCGCGCTGGCAGGGAAGTTAGCCTCTCCAGCGGGCGTGCCGGGGAAGATGGCAGCCGCCAACGCCGTCCGCAACCCGCGCCGGACGACGGCGACCGCCTCGGCCCTGCTCATTGGCGTCACCCTGGTCACCATGATGATGACGGGTGCCGCGACCGCCCGGAACGCCTTTGAATCCCAGCTGGACGGACACTACCCGGTGGACATCACGGCCCAAAAGTTGGGCAACGACACCGCTTTCACGCCCCAGGAGCTTGCAAACGCTGCGGCCCTGCCTGGCGTGAAGAAGTCTGTCGTGCTGCAACCGGTGGGAACCGTGTCTGCTGGTGAGAGAACCGTGCCGGTATACGGGATCTCCGACGCCGACGCCGCGGCCCTGCTGGTCAACCCGGCCAACCGCCCGCAGGGCCACTCGGTGGTGCTGCCACGCGACGTCAAGGCGGGAAAAGTGTCCCTGGTTTCCGGCCCCCAGAGCACTTTCATCACGGCGACCCCGGCAACCACAGACAGCTTTGCCGGCCTGGTCTCGCTCAGCGCGTTTGCGCCCCTGCCCGCCGGCGACCTTGCCGCATCCGGCATTTCGCCGCAAGTTTGGATCTCCGTTGATCCCGGGCTGTCGACCGAGGCCATGATGGAGCTGCGCACCAGCATTGCCAAGGCGCTTGGAACCGACGAGTTCATGGTCAGCGGGGCCGTCCTGGAGAAGGCCATGTTCAGCCAGGTGATCGACACGATGCTGTTGATCGTCACCGGTCTGCTGGCCGTGGCAGTATTCATCGCCCTGATCGGAGTGGCCAACACCTTGTCCCTGTCGGTGCTGGAGCGGACACGGGAAAACTCGTTGCTGCGGGCCCTGGGGCTGACTCGCGGCCAGCTGCGCGGCATGCTGGCGCTGGAGGCCGTGCTGATCGCCGGAGTTGCGGCCATCATCGGCTCTGCCTTGGGCGTGCTGTACGGCTGGCTTGGCGCACAGGCGGCACTGGGTGGATACACCGCAGTCACCGCCACCGTTCCGTGGGGCCAGATCCTGCTGGTGGTCGGCGTTGCCGCTATGGCGGGGCTGCTGGCCTCGGTCATTCCGGCACGCCGGGCCGCCAAGCTCTCCCCCGTTGAGGGCCTGGCCATGGACTAGAATTCAGCCGGCCCGTGAAGGGACGGCGCTTGCGCAAAAAGATGG
>JBAUMA010000278.1:0-2204 GCA_049578485.1 Specibacter sp. | reverse complement strand
CTCCGGAGGAAACTCTTTTGTCACAATATCGATACGCACCCTCTCAAAGTAGTCTGTTTGGTCACATTGTTCTACTGTGAAGGTGTTCCACCAGTCACGGAACGTTACTCATGGCTACAAACAAGCTGTTGGAGGTTGTCACATGTCGGTCAAGAAAGTTCTTGCGATTGTATTGGCGGGTGGCGAGGGCAAGCGGTTGATGCCCTTGACAGAAGATCGCGCAAAACCGGCCGTGCCTTTTGCAGGATTCAGACTCGTAGATTTTGCCGTGTCAAACCTGGTTAATTCCAGGTACTTGAAAATCGTGGTGCTGACGCAGTACAAGTCGCACAGCTTGGACCGCCATATTTCTGAAACTTGGCGCATGTCCACCCAATTGGGCAACTACATTGCCACGGTCCCGGCGCAGCAGCGACGTGGCAAGAGCTGGTTCCTGGGCAGCGCCAATGCGATTTACCAGTCCATGAACCTGATCGGCGACGCCGAGCCGGACATTGTGGTGGTGGTCGGTGCCGACCACGTTTACCGCATGGACTTCGAGCAGATGGTCCAAAGCCACATCAAGTCGGGGGCGCGCGCCACAGTTGCCGCGGTCCGCCAGCCGCTTGAATTGGCAGACCAGTTCGGCGTCATTGAGGTGGACAGGAGCATTGACACGGGCGTCGTTGGGGCCCATAAGATCTCTGCCTTTGTTGAGAAGCCGGCTTCAACGCCCGGCCTTGAAGACGCTCCCGACCAGTTCCTGGCTTCCATGGGCAACTACGTATTTGACACTGACGCACTGGTGGAGGCCCTGGAGCAGGACGCGGCCAAGACGGACACCAAGAATGACATGGGCGGAGACATCATCCCCTACTTCGTGGGACGCGATGAGGCGTACGTCTACGACTTCAGCACCAATGACATTCCCGACGCCACCGATCGCGACCGCAACTACTGGCGCGACGTCGGCACCATCGACTCCTACTATGACGCGCACATGGACTTGATCTCGCCCATGCCGATCTTCAACTTGTACAACCGTGCCTGGCCCATCTACACGCGCAGCAGCGTGTCGCCGCCGGCCAAATTTGTCCACGGCGAACACAACTCCATCGGCACCGCCCTGGATTCCATTGTGGCCCCCGGCGTGGTTGTGTCAGGCGGCGTAGTGGAAAACTCGGTGCTTTCCAACGACGTCTTCGTCGGCACGGGTGCTCGCGTCCAGGCCTCGGTGCTCATGGACAAGGTAATCGTCGGCCCGGGCGCAGTGGTGCGGCGCGCCATCATCGACAAGAACGTCAAGATCCCGGCCGGGGCCACGATTGGTCTGGATAGGGAACTGGACCTGGCCCGTGGCTTCGCAGTGACCGAGTCAGGACTGACGGTGCTGCGCAAGGGCCAGATCGTCCCCGCTCCGGACGAAGCCGAACTGGCATTGTCCAAGGCCGCCGCCGCCGAGCTTCCCGAGGCGTTGCAGTTGGCCATCTCCAATGATCTGATGTCCCAGGCGACGGTGGACTTGGTGGTGGAAAACCAGCTTGAGGCGATCGAGTCGGCAACCACTGCGGAAGAGGCTAAAATTGGTGAGTGACTGCCGCTGAACTGACTCCAGAAGAAATCCAAAATTGCATCAAAGTTTTGGAAAATATTCACTTTTATGACGAAGAAAATCCGGATTATGTGAACGTCCGCCGGGCAACCGGAAAAATGTTCAAGGCTGTAAAGAGATACCGCCGGAATGTTAAAAGGGACACCATAAATGATGCTGACCGGGCGGTCATAGCAAAAACCGCCACGGCAGCCCCGGATCGCATTGACGATGAAACCCGCGGCAACAAGCTCAAGGCTTCAACTACAGGCAAAGTGGCGGGGACGCTTCAGCGTTCCCGCCCGTGTTACATCTGCAAGCAGCACTACACTCAGGTGGACGCGTTTTACCACCAGCTGTGCCCCGAGTGCGCTGCCTTCAACCACTCCAAGCGCGACGCCCACACCGACCTGTCCGGCAAGCGCGCCCTGCTGACCGGTGGCCGGGCCAAAATCGGCATGTACATTGCCCTGCGGTTGCTGCGCGACGGCGCCCACACCACCATCACCACCCGCTCCCCCAAAGACGCGGCCCGCCGCTTCGCCGCCATGGAGGACAGCTCGGAGTGGCTGCACCGGCTCAGGATTGTCGGCATCGACCTCCGCGACCCGGCCCAGGTCATCGCCCTGACTGA
>JBAUMA010000277.1:0-10935 GCA_049578485.1 Specibacter sp. | reverse complement strand
AACCAACCGATCCCGAGAAGGCGGGTGAACCGCCTCATTGCCGCAGGCACGACGGCGGCAATCGTCGTCACCGGCGTCGTCGGTGCGGCCTACGCGGCCTCAGCCGCACCGGCCTACGACCCCGCGGACGCCATCAAGCCCGTGGCCTCGTACACCTTCGACGGCGACACCGGGACCACTATCACCGATTCCTCCGGCAGCGGCAACAACGCCGTCTGGAAGGGCACCCCGGCTTATGTGACCGGCGTCTCCGGCCAGGCGACATCCGTCAGCGGCGGGGCCAACTACCTGAAACTGCCGCTCGTGGCGGGGCAGACAGATGCCTCCGCAAGCTTCTCCTACGAATTCTGGATGTCGGAGGCCAGCCGTACCTCCTACGGCCCCATTGTCAGCAACCAAAACTTCGCCTCCTGCAACAACAAGGGCCTGACCCTGTACAACCAGACCACCCCGGGCGTGCTCGAGGCCTGCTGGGGCCAAACCTCCGGAGGCACCAAGGAATACGTCCACGGCGCCACCCCCAACATCCTCAACGCCTGGCACCACGTGGCCGTCGTCGTTGACCGCACGGCCAACACGGCAACGTTCTACGTGGACGGCGTGCAAAAATCCACCGCGCCTGCGGGGTCGATCACCGCCTCGACGGCGTTCAACAGCGGCCTGGCCTTCAACATCGGCGGCCTCGGCGGCAGCGAGAACGACACCGGAGACGGCTACGTTAACGCCTCCATCGACAACTTCTCCTTCTTCAACGCAGCCATACCCGGCGCGCAGGTGGCCGTCGACTACACGGCAAGCAAGCCGACCACCGTCAACTACACGGTGGCCTTCAACGGCAACGGTTCCGACGGCGGCACCACCGCCCCGCAGAACCTGGCCGCGGGGCAGTCCGCGGCGCTGACCGCCAACGGCTTCACCCGCGGCGGCTACAAGTTCATGGGCTGGGCCACCAGCGCCGCCGGGCCCGTCGTGTACAAGGACGCGCAAAGCGTCACGGACCTGGCCACGAACCCGGGTTCCACCGTCAGCCTGTACGCGGTCTGGAACCGTTACCGCGCGGCGGGCGACACGGTGGCCCCGGTCGTCTCCTACGACTTCACGAACGATTCCGGGACCACCGTAACGGACAGCTCCGGCAACGGCAACGCGGGCACCTGGTCCGGGACGCCGTCGTACGCGAGCGCCGTGAGCGGAAACGGGGCCTACGTCAACTCGCCGGCTGGCAGCAACAAGGGCGTCAACTTCTTCTCGCTGCCGCTGCTGGCGGGGCAAACCGACGCGTCCGCAAGCTTTTCCTATGTGTTCTGGATGAACGAGGCGGCGACGAGCTCCGACTCGCCCATCGTGTCGAACCAGGACTTCCTGCACTGCTACAACAAGGGCACCACTCTGTACAACACGGCGGGCAACCCGGGAATCCTGCGCGCCTGCTTTGGCCAAAACGGAACCTCGACCACACAGAACTACCTGGCCAATGTCAGCAGCAACTCGGTGATGGGCAGCTGGCACCAGGTGGCCATGGTGGCGGACCGCACGGCCGGCACCATGACCACCTACCTCGACGGCGAACAAACCGCGCAGAGCTCGGCGTTGACGAGCGCGTTCAATCTCATGAGCGGGCGGCCCTTCGCGGTCGGCGCCGAAGGCTCGGGCGCAGACACGAGCGACGGCTTCATCAACGCCACGATCGACAACTTCGATTTCTACAACGCACCCATCAGCGCCGCGCAGATCCGGAACGAATACGCCGCGGTCAAGGCGAACACGGCGGTGTCGAACACGGGCTCCACGATTGACAACGGCTTCGTGACCGATACCTTCCGCGCCCCGCAGCTCCGCGAGGGCGAGTCGGTTTCACAGCCGGTTTCCGGTCTCTGGAACGGCAAGGCCGTCACGTCTTATACGAAGGTCTCCGGAGACGACTGGCTCAGCGTCGGCACCGACGGAACCGTCACCGGCACGGCGCCCTCCGGTGCCTCGCAGAACCCGGGCACCATCACGGTGGAGGCCACCGACGGCACCACCACCTCACAAATCACCGTGGAAGTGGGCGTCATTGGGGGCAAGGAAGCTCCGCAACTGGCCACCGCCACCTGGAATCTGTGGGATGCCGGCACAAACGTGAACGACTCCACCTTCAAGGACCTGGCCGTCATCGCCACCAACGGCCTCGACGTGATCGGAGTCCAGCAGGATGACGGAACCGTGGCCACCCAGCTGGCCTCCGCGCTCGGCTGGCACGCCGTCGAGGGCGCCGGCGGGGTTGGCATCATCTCCGCCTACCCGCTCGACGTCGACGCCGCGGCTCGGGCGGTCACCGCAGTCCCGGCCGTCGGTGCGACGGCGCATGTGCTGGGCCAGGACATCCGGGTGTGGAGCGCCGGGCTCGACGACGCCGCTTACGGTCCCGAGGCCGCGTGCCAGGGCGGTGTGAGTGACCCCGCGGCGCTTGTTGCGGCCGAGAAGGGCACCGACCGTTTCACCCAGGCGCAGGGCGTTGCCGCGGCCGTCGCCCATGACGTGCCCGCGGCCGGGGTCACGCCGGTGATTGTGCTCTCCGATCTGCAATCCCCGTCCGCCGCGGACTGGACGACGGCCACCTCGGGAGCGCACTGCGGAGTGGGACCGGTCGCATGGCCCGCACCGGCACTCTTGGAAGGCACCGGCCTGCAGGACTCGTTCCGGGTGGCCAACCCGGATCCGGCGACGGCCGCCGGCAACACGTGGTCGCCGCTCGTGGCCACCAACCCGGCAACCGGCACGCCCGAACCCCAGGACCGCATCGACTTCATCCACTTCGCGGGCGATTCCCTGAAGGTCCTTGGCTCCAACACGCTGGTGTCCGGCTGGCCGTCGGCCAAGAACATCCCGGGCAACAGCTGGACCAGCAACCACCGCGCAGTGGTGACAACGTTCAGCGTTGGGATTCCGGTTCCGCCCAAGCCGGCGCCGACCGTGGCCGTGGCGAAACCGTCCATTGCCCTGCAGCTGGGTGCCACACCCACGGCCGCCGAACTGCTGGCCAAGGTGGGCGCCACGTCAACCACCGACGGCGCCACCTTCTCCCTCGATTCGAGCACCGTGGACTTCTCCAAGGCAGGCAGCTATTCGGCCGCCGTAACGGCAAGCGATCCGGCAACGGGCAAGGTATCCGAACCCGCCAGCGTGGCCGTGAAGATCGTAGCCGTCGTCGAGGTGGCCCTGGCCCGCCCGGGTGCCTCGCTGACCCTCGCCGCCGGGCAAGCCCTCACCGAGGCTGACGTTGAGGCCGCGCTCCAGCCCACACTTAATATGCCAGGCTCGATTGAGATCGACCTCTCCAAGGTCAAGCAGGGCGCCTCCGGCGCCTACTCGGTAACCATCACGGGAACTGACGTTGACGGCTTCACCGCGTCGGTGGATGCGCAGCTGACCATCACGGTTACGCCGGCGGCCACCGAATCGCCAAGCGCGTCACCGTCCGCGACAGCGAGCGCGACGGCGACCGTCTCACCGGGCGTGCCGAGCGCCTCACCGAGCGCGTCACCGAGTGCGACGCCGGTGAAGTCCGCGACGGCGGCGCCAAGTGTCCCACCAGCAGCGTCTCCGAGCAGGGCAGCGTCGTCGCCCGGAGTCCCGCGCGCGACGGGTTCCGGCGCGGAGCAGCAAGGAGCGGGCCTCGCCTCCACGGGAGCGAACGTCCTCCTGCCGGCCGCTTGGGCAGCATTGTTCATGCTGCTGGGCGCGATCGTGGTGGGCATCCGCCTGGTCCTCATCCGGCGTCGAGCCTCCCACTGAGATGCATGGTCCCGGCGGTGAGCGAGCCGCCGGGACCAGGGTTCGGCAGGCATCCCGGGGGATATTGTGCCGTGGGAGTCAAGGGCACTTCGTTCCCGGACAACGCATCACGTTGCTACAGCTGTCATTGTGGTCTTGGGTCGTGCAGCCAAGGGGCCGTGACGACATACCGCAATGTTGGACGATTGGACGTGACATGAACGAGGTTCCCGAATTCATTTCGGTTGGTGCGCTGGGTGAGGGGTTCGCCGTCGACAGCAATATTTTGCCGGAGAATTCCGGCCTCGATGGCCGCTCGCTGACCCTTCGCTTCCACGGGGGCCGCGTCCATGAGTGCGCCATTCGCGACGGCGGCACGGTGGCGTGGGATGGCCGGGAATTCACGGGCAGGATCACGTCCATCCGCAACGACATCTACTTTGTGGATTTCCTGATCGGGGAAGACGCAAAGGAATCGGTCAGCCTCGTCGTCGACACCTCCACAGGGCAGGTGACGATGGTTGAAGGATCCCTGCCGGACGAGGCCGAGGCATTTGTGGGCGCTTTTGAACGCGTCCGTGACAACAAGGAACTCACCGGGGTGGGCGCCACCATTTCCCACGGAACGCTCGACGGCGGTCCCGGCGGCGTGCCGCATGCGCCCACGGAGGAGCTGGTGGGGCTCCGCAACCGCTACCGCTACAGTCCCGGTGAAGTGTATGAGCACGTGTACTTGAATGAGAATTCTTACACGTGGCACTGCTTGGAAGGCTCCGAACGAGGCCTCTGCGACACGGACAGGTGCCACTACATCAAGGTGGCCGAGAAGTTGTACCTGTTCATTTGGCGGGAAAAGATCATCCCCACCCTGGGCGTCATCCTGATCGACATGGACCGGCTGAAGACCGACGGCAAGATCTTTGGACATAAGGGGTTCGACTTCACCAGCTACGTGAATTTCAAGGTGGGTGCCGCCGCAGACGTCCTGAACGAGACCCGGTACTAGGTGGGCTGCCCTACGGTGGCCGCCGCCCTTGGGTGCACGGCGGCAATCGGCATGGTTCGGCTTCCTAGCGGCTGCCTTGTTTCATCCGGACACGGTGTTTGCGGACATTGTCACGGTTCGCGCAGCGCACGGAACAGTAGCGCTGGCGGCCGTTGCGGGTGACGTCGGCAACCACCGCGGTGCAGGGATCGCCTTCTGATTCCCCTGCGGCGCATCGGCCGAGCCTGTGGGTGCCGCGGGTGCTTAGGTGCAGGGCGGTTCCCACGCTGATCACGGCCAGCAACACCTCGGGAAGTGACTGGCCGGCGTCGCGGTAGTGCAGGTGCCAGCCTTCGCCGTCGTGATCGGTCAGGCGCGGGAAGGCGGCGGCCGCAGCCATTTGGCTGTTGAGCAGGGCCGCCCTGTTCTGAGGGTCGTGGGCATCGACTACAGCAAGCCACGCGTCGATGACGCCGCGGGTTTGGCCATGGTCGTCCAAGCCTGAGGCCTTGAAGTCCATCGTCATGCCGAACTCGCGGGTCCGTTGCACCACGCCGTCCCTGTCGTCGGGCCAATCGTTTGCCAGCGAGGCGGCGAGGAGAACCGCGTACTCGCCGTAAGGGTTGAGCTGCATAAGGCCATTACACCATAGTGGGGACCATGATGATTCTTGGTAGCCATGGCGAACCCCAGACACGATATCCGCAGCCCGCGGACGGGGCGGTGCGATCATGAGCGCGGCGGCCGGCGTCGTCACCGGGATTTCGCTGGTCGCCGCCGGCGGGATGGCCCTCACCTCACTGGGCATGGTGCTCACGCCTGGTCCGAACATGGTCTATCTGGTTTCGCGCAGCGTGAGTCAAGGGGTGGCGGCGGGAATGACGTCGCTGGCAGGCACGTGTGCTGGCTTCCTCGTGTACATGACGATGGCGAATCTTGGGCTGGCGGTGGTGTTCGTCGCGGTGCCGTGGCTTTATGTTGGGCTGAAAGCAGCCGGCGTTCTTTACCTGGCTTGCCTCGCCTGGCAGGCCCTGAAGCCCGGCGGGCGCGGTGTTTTTGACGTTCAGGCGCTCTCTCGAGATACGGCGGGCAAGCTCTTTCGGATGGGCCTGCTGACGAATCTGCTGAATCCAAAGACGGCGGTGATGTACCTTGCGCTCATTCCGCAGTTTATCGATCCGGGCCGCGGCGGGACCATCGTGCAGGGTTTTTCCCTGGGGGCGATCCAGATTGCAGTGAGCATGATCGTGAACACACTGTTGATCCTCGGTGCAGGCTCGATCTCGGCATTCCTCGCCAGCCGCCCGGCCTGGACCAGGTGGCAGCGCCGTATCACCGGCTCGGCGCTCGGCCTGGTGGCGATCCTCCTTGCGCGCGAAGTTCCGGAGCGGGCACGCATATAGCTGTGACGGCCTTGATGATGCGGGCCCGGCGCGCCCAGGCCTAGTTGCCCCGAAGCGGTTCGGGGGAACTTGCCTAAGTGCCCAGCCTTTCCCTCTCGCGATTACCCGTGGCGGCCCTCGAGTTCCGCTGCGGCTGCAAGAATCCAGTTGCGGAACTCGACGGCGAAATGCTCGAGGTGTTGCTCGACCACCTCGGGAGCACAGGTCGCCGGAAGAGTGACCGACAGGCTGGCGGTGAAGCCGTCCGTCTCCTCGTCGAAGGCATTGGCGATCGATCCCACCACGGTGCCATCGGCGAGAAGCATGTGCGAGCGCCGAGCCGCGGGTTTGTCGTCTGGGGTCGGCGCCTGCTCCGGGTCGGCCACGACGCTGTCGTTCCAGGGGCGCATGAAGAACGAACACACGTACTTGTCGAGTGTCTCGACTATATTGACGTTCCGGCCGGGCTCGGCGTGGATCGAATAGTGTTCGGGGTGCCCGGCGAGCATGACGTCGTCCCGAGCAAATGCGCTTCCGAGCCAACCGCCGAACTGGGCGGCGCTGATTCCGTGGGCTCGCAGCGTCGTCGTCCCGGTGGTGTCCTCTCCGGCGGAGCGTTCAAGGTGGTCTCGCAGGAACGCGTCGCCCGCTGCGATTTCGGCGCCCAGCAGCTCAAGCAGTCGTTCCCGGCCGAGCTTGCCCTTTAGCAGGGCGAGTGCCCGGCGGGCTGAAAACAGCTCGAAGCCGTCGATCGTCGAGTCGGTGTCTTCGCCTGCCAGACGCACGGTCGGGCGTGTGGTGGATCCTGTTGTGGTCATGATTGTCTCGCCTTACTTAGTCTGGACGGGAAGTTGGAGGTAGGAGGCATGCGCCCCGCCGGTATGGATGACGTGGGTTCCGCTGTTGGCCCCGACGTACTCGCGGATCCCCGGCATCAGAGTGCCGAGGAGGTTTCGGGCGCTGATGACGAAGCGGAGTTGTTCCCCAGGGTGGAAAGCCAGGCCAACCGGCAAAAGGTCGATCTCCACGGCGACGATTTCCCCCTCAGTCAACTTCTCGATCCGGTCAAAGCTGTGCGCGGGCACATCGCCGGTCGAGAGCGCGTCGTCGAGGTGGCGGGCGGAGACACGGAGCCTTCCGTCGGAGCCCTTGTAGCGCAGGATGGTCGCCCCGTGATCGGTGAGGTCGTGGGCCCTGGCGCTTTGGTTGGGGACGGTGAAGGCCTGCAGCGGCGTTCCGTACGCGTCGAGCTTTTGTACCAGGACAAATAGGTCCATGTCGTCAGCACCACGCGCCTCGACCCAGAGGTGCGCCTTGGGGTATCCGAGCAGGGCGGTTTCCTGCTCGAAGCGGGTTATGAATGACACAGCATTCGGATTCGAGTCGACGTCGTAGCTCGCCTCAACGTCAACGTCCGGGGCGGTCGTGGCCAAGGTCCGTGAGCGGCCATCGAGGTAGTACTTCGTTGATGCGACGTCCGAAGGCGGGAACTTATCCGCGGCCAGGCCCACTTGGTCACCGCCCTCGAGGTCGAGAACCGCATACCGGACAGGGGGCGTCTGCTCCCAATCGTTGTCCACGCCTTTGAGGTAGCGGTCAAAGAAGCGACGCAGGTCTTCCACGTTTGCCTCGTCGTAGTAGTCCGGCCACTCCTGGCTGTTGTGGATCCGCAGCCACTTCGCCTCCGAAGCGATACGACGCCACGCACGGAACGTCCCGGCAGTGTGGAGCGTGTTCGAGTAGCTGGCCACGACGTACGCAGGAACCGTGATCTTCTCGAAGTCGGGGATTTTGTTTTGCCAGAGTTCCGTCATCAGTGGGTAACGCTCAGCTTCGGCGAGGATGTCTTCCTTCTGGTTCTTGCCGAAGAAGCTGCCGTCCTGGAGTTGCTGGGCGAAACCGGTGTCGGGCATTCCGCCTCGCCTGACGAGGTCACGGTAGACGTCGCTGACGCCTTCCCACGGGTTGATCGCGGCCAGGTGCGGGGGCTGTTCTGCGGCGGTGAACCACTGCGAGACCGCGAGGTAGGAGGTTCCGCTCATGCCGACCTTGCCGGTGCACCACTCCTGCTCGGCCAGCCATTCGATCAGGTCATGGCAGTCCCGGCCTTCCTGGCGATCCCACAGCACGCTGTCGCCGTCGGAGTCGACCACGCCACGGATGTCCGGGTTGCAGATGGCGTAGCCCTGGGCGCACCAGTAGGCCGGGTCCGGGGCCTCGAACTTTTCCAAACCGGACACGATTCCGTTGTCAAGACCCACCAACCCGAAAACGCCCATCACGCTGGGGGAGGTGCCTTGGCCCTTGCCGTACGGGCTCCATGCCACGATCACGGGCACCTGCTCAGTACCGGCGGGGCGGAATACATCGACGTAAATCGTGACCCCATCGCGCAGCTTGACCGCGACGTCTTTCTCAAACACGACGTCGACGGGCAGCGCCCGGAACGGCGGCGCAATTCGGAAGCCCGCCTCCAGGGTTCGGGTGCCGGGGCCGAACGAGGTCAGCACACCGGTTCTGGCAGCTGGCAGTGGATGGGACGGTACAAACATCTTCTGGTCATCGCCCATGGCGACCTCCTTCAGTCTGGTGGGCCCTCGACGGGCCTGTCTCCAGGTGAGCCTACGTCCACGCATGCCAAAACTCAACAGCTGTTGAGAAAATTGAGACGGATTGCTAGATTTGGATCATGACCATGCAAAGGGAGCCCCTGCCAAGTGCGCGTCGTGGACGCAGGCCCGGAGCAGGCAGCACGAGGCAGACGGTACTCGACGCCGCACGGGCCCGGTTCGCCAGTGACGGTTTCAGTGCGACGACGATCCGCCGCGTCGCTGCTGACGCCGGCGTGGACGTGTCCCAGGTGATGCAGTTCTTCCGCTCGAAAGATGAACTCTTTGCGGCAGTGATGTCCGTTCCCGCGTCAGCCCTTGAACGATTCAACACGGCATTCGAAGGGCCCGATGAGCACCTTGGTGAACGGGTCGTGCGCGCCTACCTCAGCGCATGGGAGGGCCCGGCCGAGGACTCCGAACCACTCATGGCGATGCTCCGCGGCGCCATTGTCAATGACGACGCCCGAGTACAACTGCGGGATTTTATCCAGTCCCGTATTCTGCACGGCGCCAGCGGTGACGATGCGGCCCTGCGTGCCGGCCTCGCGTCATCCATGCTCGTCGGCATCGTCACCAGCAGACGGATCATCGGTGTGCCGGTGCTGGTGGCCGCAGACACGGAGAAGCTGGTGGGAACCGTGGCTCCGGCGATCCAACAAATCCTCGTCGGCGCACCGTTGCAGCCTGAACAGAACGAAAAGAGTCAAGGCACTTGACCGCCTTGCGGCCCCGTCACTCGCGGGACGGTGCCGCCACTGCTGCGTCAGCGGGCTGCTCAGCGAGTGCCTCCTGCCAGCTCCCGCCGATGTGGCTTGCAATGTCCGCGTACAACTCATCCATCTGTGCAACGAACTCTGCGTCCTGAACATAGCCGGCCACAGCCTCCCGCAGCTGCGTCAGGACGCTGAGGGTGTCCTCGTTGCCGATCATGGCGGGGATTGTCCCGTCGGGATGGCGCACTCCGGCACGGATCGCGTCCATGAATTCATCTTGGGGGATCTTGTTCCAAATGGCATAGAGGCGCGCGTTCTCGTGGAACAGGTGCTGGATTGCATCCCGGCGCTCCACATAGCTCTTCAGGTACCCCTGCCCCCGGGTGGACCCGGCGCAGAGCCCTTCAAGCTGGCCCACAAATGTCTCGGCGTGGGCCAGCGGGGCGTCCGCCGTCGACGCCGTCAAAATCTCGATGTTCAGGGCCGACATCACGTTTTCAATCTTGTTGGCGTAGACGGTTTCCCCTACCTGCGATTTGCCCCAGAGCAAAGCCACCACAAAGTTGTTCTCGTCCACGATCACCGATCCGGAGTCCCCGGGCGCGGCGAACTCGCTGTTCTTGGACGCCAACGGCACAATGATGACTTGGCTTTGGGTGGGCCCCCCGAGGGAAGTGGTCCCCTGGTAGTTCATGCCGTTGATGGTGCCGTAACGCAGGCCGGTGGTGCGTCCCATCTTCCGAACCGTCTTGCCAATGTCCTGCCACGTCACGGAACGGGACCCTGCCACGTTGCCAATCTCGGCGATGCTGGCTGACGTTGCGATCCCGTCGAGGATGCTCGCGATGGCGGCGTCCACGGTGGAGGTCTGGGCTGTGCGCTTGGTGTAGCCCACCTTGTGGCAGGCGTCGTTCTTCTGGACGTAAACGGTGGTTCCGACGTTGTCCAGGACGTGTTGGTTGGAGAGCAAGCACGTTGTCTTGTCGCTCATGTCGCGCACGATGCAACCAAGGGTTCCGGCGAAATTGCCGACCCGAAGGTCAGCGCCGCCCTGGAGCGGCCCGAGGAGCGGGTATGGTGCGCCGTCCTCGACGACGTCGGTCGGCAGTCCCTCAAGCTGTGCCGGAATCCGTTCGGCCTCGGGGATATCCGCCAGTGACTTCTTCTGGTCGACGTGGACAACGATTGCAAGTGTGGACGTTGCCTCATCGGCAACGTTCTTCAAGCCGATGCTGGTGGCATGGACACCGGGAATGGCCATGGCCCGGTTGTGGAAAGATTCTTGTGCGTGGATCAACTGGTCATAGAGTTCTGAGTTCATGATTAATTCCCCCCTGGGACTTCACAACTTTCGCCAACGCGAAGCCAGTTGACACAATCCTCCGGTGCCCCCAAACACAGCGCGGACGCTATGCACTGATAGTAGGCTCGTCGGCAATCAATTTCTAGCGTGAAATGAGGGGAATTAAAAGTCTTCTCACGGAAGC
>JBAUMA010000276.1:0-1519 GCA_049578485.1 Specibacter sp. | reverse complement strand
GAACAACGGACAGAGGCTCCCGCCGCTCTTAGACTGACGCCGCAAGGTGGTCGTGGCTCCCGGAGGTGTGCCTGGTACCGAACCTGTGCACGGGTCGATACCTGCGAACTATCAGGGACCAAAACCGACGTCCTTGCAGTCGCCAGCCAAGCCGAACGCAAAAGTTAGTGGGTAAGGGAGAGGGCCATTCCTCTCCCTCCCCGTTGTCGCGAGGGGGTCGCTTCCCCCTATTTACCGGCGGGCCCCTTTCGGGCACCGGGCGACTCCAGAGCAAGTGCCCCTCACGAGGCGTCAGGTCGGCTCCACCGCAGGGTGGACCAAAGCGTCCGACAAGAACTCAAGGCCCATGTTGCGGAAGTGCTTCCGCCAGAGCCGCCAGTTGTCTGTCACCCGCTTACGCTTGAACTTCATGCTACGAATACGCATGCGCAGCCATTTGTCCAAGACGCCAAACAGCTTCCAGCAACTGGAGAACGCGGTGGCGAAATAGTTCGCCGTGCCGCGCACCACCGCGTTGATCTTCGCGATCACCCTCGAATCCAGGTTGTGACTCCGACGCGTCATGTCTCGAATCTTGGTCTTGAACTTCTCCACGGACTTCGGACGCATCGTCACTGTGCGGGCCTTGATGTCGAAGCCCAGGAAGGCAAAGCCTTCGCGGAACCTCGTCAGCTTGGTTTTCTCGACACTCAAAGTGAGGCCGAGACCGTCCAGATGACTTTGCACCAGCTCGTGTGCCTGCTGGACCTGAGCCTGCGATGTAGTCAACACCACGAAATCGTCGGCATAACGCACGAAGCGAAAGCCGGCGGTGTGGAGCGCCCAATCCAGACTGTTGAGAGTGATATTGGCCAGCAAGGGGGAAATGACGCCCCCTTGTGGAGTGCCGACCGTGGTCGGGCGGAGCACGCCATCCTCCATCACCCCGGCCCTGAGAAATCGTTCGACCAGACGGAGAATGTTGCCGTCGGCCACTTCGGCGGCCACCCCTGACATTATGACCTGGAAAGGTATGTTGTCGAAGAACCCCTTGATGTCGGCGTCGAGCACATGACTGTGCCCTTGCCGATGGAGTTCCAGGACCCGCTCCACCGCCATATGACAGTTGCGTGCCGGCCTGAATCCGTAAGAATCATCGTGAAAGATCGGCTCGAAGATAGGGCTCAGGAGTAACCGGAGCACTTCTTGAGCCACGCGGTCGCGGACTGCGGGGATGCCGAGCGGACGCGTCTTCCCGTCCCCCTTGGGAATCAAGACGCGACGCAAGGGCAGGGGCCGAAAGGTCCCATCCTTGAGGCGCCGCATCAGGGCCAGCAGGTTCTGGTCGAGTTGTTTCTCGAACAGAGCGATGCTGACCTTGTCGATCCCCGCCGCGCCGCGATTACGTTTCACGTTGCGGAAGGCGGTGTGCATCAGGTCCGGGGTGATCCGCCCGGTCAACGAATGTGCCTTGATCTTGGCCACCCGCAGGTCCTTTCCTGCTGAACTCCAAGGAACGACAGACGGCAGACACGGGGCC
>JBAUMA010000275.1:0-5511 GCA_049578485.1 Specibacter sp. | reverse complement strand
TGCACCGCCGATTTGGCAACCCACACGAGCTGCACCGCCGATCCCGGGACGGCCCGGTTTGGGCGCCGGCTTAGCGCTTGAGCAGCCCGCGGGCCTTCTGGACCACCTTGCGGGCCAGCGGCAGCGCCTTGGCGAACACAGGGTACAGCGGCGAAAGCCCCTTGTCCCAGGTCCCGGCCAGCATGTCCTCATGATCGGCGAAGCCAAACTTGAACTGTGAGACACCGTCGTTGAGCAGGCCGTTGAAGTCGTAGCGGGTGATGCCGCGGGCCTTCATCTCTTGGATGGCCAGCCATTTCAGCGAGAAGTTGGCGCGCAGGTTGCTGCCGGCGTCGGTCATGCCGCCATACAGCTCGAATGCGGTGGCATCGCTGGCGGCAAGCCACAGAAAGGAGGCCACGGTGTCGCCGTCGAATGCGGCAAACACGGGCGAGCCGTCGCCCAGATTGTTGAAAATGTCCTGGTAGTAGCCGTCCTGGTGGATGCCAAAGCCGGCGCGTTCGGCCGTTTCCTTGTACACGGCCAGGCAGGCCGGAAGCTCCGCGGCGGTGACGGCGCGGTAGTCCAGGGCCTCGCGGCCCGATTTGCGGATGTACTGGCGCGTCTTTTTCGCCATCGCGGCCAGGAGTTCATCCTCGGTCCGGGACAGGTCAAGGATCAGGGTGCGCGGGATCAAGATGGTGGTGGCACTGCGCTGCCAGCCTGCCGCGGGGAGCGACGCCGACGCCACAGTGTCCGCATCCCAGTCGGGCTCAATGCTCAGCGCCACGGACTTGTGGGTGGCCTTCACATAGCGGGCGACGGCGTCCAGCACCTCAATCTCCCGGCCCGCCTCAGCCTGTGGGCCGCGGGCCAGGTACGCCAGCGAACGGAACGGGAAGGG
The DNA here is from genome assembly GCA_049578485.1 of Specibacter sp. Lineage (GTDB taxonomy): Bacteria > Actinomycetota > Actinomycetes > Actinomycetales > Micrococcaceae > Specibacter. The sequence continues at coordinate 4,628 of JBAUMA010000275.1, read as the reverse complement.
CAGCGCACGGAGCAGGATCTGGGCCGAACCAACCAGCGCGCCGTCGGCGCCCTTCACTAGCACGCGGTCGACGCTCCAGTTGTGCGCGGCCTTGGTCTCGCCCCAGCCCCACAGCTGCATGGGATGCCCCTGCTGGCTGTTGACGGCGGCGTCCCACTCGGCACGGACAGGGCAGGGCACAACACTCAAAGTCATGCCTCAACCCTACCGGCTGCCGGGACAGGGCCGATCCGGCCCACCACCGATGGCGGCCCGACATTTTTCCGGTGACTATCCGACGCCACGGCCGCGGGGCGGCCTTTGGCGTCTCCTTTACGTCACCTACAAAAAATGCCGGCTCCGCCACCTTGGCTGTCTGGTTCCGTCCCACTAGCCTCAACCATCGGATGTGGCGGGATCTGGTGTTTCCGTAGGCGACGTCAAGGAGGCCGCAAGTCCCCAAGCGCTCCCACTGCTCGCAAGCTCACAGCGGGTGGTCCCTCGCGCTCGTGGGCCCAGTCCGCGGCCGTCGGCCGGGAAGTCGCCGAGGGAATGCCCGATCCCGCCGACTGCGTCACATCGTTAGGCGCGGCGGGCGTAAGTCTCCCACTTGGCGGCCTGGTGCTCGCCGTCCACGAAACGGATGGTGCCCGACTTCGAGCGCATGACGATTGACTGGGTCAACACGCGCCCCTTGTTGTAGCGCACGCCCTTGAGCAGGTCGCCGTCGGTGATGCCGGTGGCGGCGAAGTAGCAGTTGTCACTGGTGACCAGGTCGTTCGTGGACAGCACGCGGTCCAGGTCGTGGCCGGCGTCGAGCGCCTTCTGCTTTTCATCGTCATCGGTGGGCCAGAGGCGGCCCTGGATGACACCGCCCAAGGTCTTGATGGCGCAGGCCGAAACGATGCCCTCGGGCGTGCCGCCGATACCCATGAGCGCGTCGACGCCGGTGCCCTCGCGGGCGGCCGCAATGGCGCCGGCAACGTCGCCGTCGAGGATGATCTTGGTGCGGGCGCCGGCGTCGCGGATGTCCTGGATGAGGCCCTGGTGGCGGTCGCGGTCAAGGACCATGACGGTGAGCTGGTTGACCTTGACGCCCTTGGCTTTGGCGATCAGGTGCAGGTTTTGCTTGACGGGCAGGCGCAGGTCGACCATGTCGGCCGCTTCCGGGCCGGTGACCAGCTTTTCCATGTAGAAAACTGCGGAGGGATCGAACATGGTGCCGCGCTCGGCGACGGCCAGCACGGCCAGCGCGTTGTTGATGCCCATGGCTGTCAGGCGGGTGCCGTCGATCGGGTCCACGGCGACGTCGCACTCCGGACCGGAGCCGTCGCCCACCACTTCACCGTTGTACAACATGGGGGCTTCGTCTTTTTCGCCTTCGCCAATGACCACAACGCCGTTGAAGTGGACCGTGGAAAGCAGCGAACGCATGGCATCCACCGCTGCGCCGTCGGCAAGGTTCTTCTCGCCGAAACCAACCCAGTGGCCCCCGGCGATGGCGGCGGCTTCGGTGACGCGAACGAGCTCGAGGGCGAGGTTGCGGTCCGGCTCGCTGTCGCCCACGGCGAGCGAACGGGACAACTGCGAATAGTCTGCTTGTGATGCTTTTTCAGCCACGTGAAACCTCATTTTCAAGTAGGAATAGGGTCACTGCGTGCGACGGTGCACGCCCCTCCCGTACTGCCCATCATAGTTGCACCACCCCCTCAGACCCCTCCCGTAACCCCGCGTGAGATGCATCATGACGCGGGGCCTGCGCATTTCTGGGACAATGAACCCGTGAGTGAATCCCCGCAGACCACACCCGTCAAGCCCGTCATCGCACCCGGTGCCGCCAAACGCGCCAACGCGTCCATCATTGGAATGTTGCTGGCCATGGTGTCCACCGTGGCCATTGTGATGACCATTGTGTGGCTGAACCCGCAGCAAAAGGCGGAGACGTACCGTCAGCCGGTGGATGTATCGGCCATCTCCGCACATGCCGCCGGGGTTGCCGGATTCACCCCCGCGGCGCCGGCCCTGCCCAATGGCTGGTACGCCAACTACGCCCGATGGAACGGTCCCGGGACCGACGGCGTGGCATTCTGGGATGTGGGCTTCGTCACGGCCGCCAACACCTTTATTGCGCTCAAGCAGTCCGTCACGGCCAACCCCACCTGGGTTTCCGCCCAGGCGCAGGACGCCCCTGTGACGGGTACGCGCAACATTGCTGGGCGCACCTGGGAACTGCGTGATAAACCTAAGGGGGATCGCAGCCTGGTGCTCAACAGCGGCGGGATGACCATCATCCTGACGGGCCAGGCGGACTTCAAGGAGTTTGACACGCTGGCGACTGCAGCGGCCGCCAACTTGAAGCAGTCCCCCATGTCAACACAGTCAGCAACGAAGGGCGCACAGTAAATGTTCGGTGGCGAAGACAGCAACAACAACGCAATTTCCCCTTCCTCAAAGTCCCCGGCGGAAGCCTGGACCACCTTGATGGAAGGCAACCGGCGATTTGTTGACAGCAACTCCTCCCACCCCAACCAGGACGCCGCCCGACGCACGTCCCTGGTGACCACACAAAACCCGTTCGCCGTCATTTTTGGCTGCTCCGATTCCCGCCTTGCCGCGGAAATCATCTTTGACTTGGGTCTGGGCGACGCGTTCGTGGTCCGCACCGCCGGCCACGTCATCGACAACACCGTGCTGGGGTCGCTGGAATACAGCGTCGAATACCTCGAAGTGCCGCTGATCGTGGTGCTGGGCCACGACAGCTGCGGCGCCGTGACCGCCACCAAGTCCGCCGTGGCCACCGGTGACATGCCCCCGGGCTTCATCCGCGACCTCGTCGAACGCATCACCCCGTCGGTGCTGACGTCGCTGCGCAAGGACGCCAACAGCGATGTCAGCGAAATGATCGAAGAGCACGTCAAGCAGACAGCGGCCCGCCTGGTGGAGAACTCCCCCATCATCGCCGGCGCCGTCGCCCGCCGGAAGACGGCCGTGGTCGGCCTGACATACCGCCTCACCGACGGCAGTGCCGACCTCGTCTACAGCAACGGCTCCATCGGAGTCTAGGCTCCCGGCACAATTGCAGAGGACGACGCCGGAACCCGGGTTCCGGCGTCGTCCCTCACCTTTAAGCGCACAACGGGTTTTTGGCTGCACGGGCGGCGGCGATATGGTGGATGCATGACTGACACTGCCGCGGCCACCGCACAAGAGTTTCGCATTGAACACGACACGATGGGCGAGGTCCGGGTTCCGGTCAACGCCCTGTACAGCGCCCAGACGCAGCGCGCCGTTGAGAATTTCCCCATCTCCGGCATGACCCTGGAACGCGCCCACATCGAGGCCCTGGCCCGCATCAAGAAGGCCGCCGCCACGACCAACGCCGAACTTGGCGTGTTGGACGCCGAACTGGCAGGCGCCATTGAAGCCGCCGCAGACCAGGTTGCCGCGGGCGACTTCGACGGCGACTTCCCGATCGACGTTTTCCAGACCGGCTCCGGCACTTCCTCGAACATGAACATGAATGAGGTCCTGGCCTCGCTCGCCAACCGCGCCCTGGTGGCAGCCGGCAGCGAAAAGACCGTTCACCCGAACGACCACGTCAACGCCTCGCAGTCCTCCAACGACGTGTTCCCGACGTCGGTCCACGTTGCCGCGACGTCCGCGCTGATCAACGACCTCATTCCGGCCCTGGCCCACCTGGCCGAGTCGCTGGAGCGCAAGGAAGCCGAGTTCGCCACCGTCGTGAAGTCCGGCCGCACCCACCTGATGGATGCCACCCCCGTGACGCTCGGCCAGGAATTTGGCGGCTATGCAGCCCAGATCCGTTACGGCATCGAGCGCGTACAGTCGGCATTGCCGCGCGTGGCCGAGGTTCCCCTGGGCGGCACCGCCGTCGGCACCGGCATCAACACCCCTGCAGGCTTCCCGCAGCGCGTGATCGCCCTGCTCGCCGAGGACACCGGACTGCCCCTGACGGAGGCCCGCAACCACTTCGAGGCGCAGGCCAACCGCGACGGCCTCATCGAAGCCTCCGGCCAGCTGCGCAACATTGCGTACTCGATCATGAAGATCAACAACGACCTCCGCTGGTTGGGCTCGGGCCCCAACACGGGACTGGGTGAAATTGCCATCCCCGATCTGCAGCCCGGGTCCTCGATCATGCCCGGCAAGGTCAACCCGGTCATCTGCGAGGCCGCCATCATGGTGGCCGCCCAGGTCATCGGCAACGACACCACCATTGCCTTGTCCTCCACGAACGGCGCGTTTGAGCTGAACGTCGGCATCCCGGTCATGGCCGCGAACCTGCTGCAGTCCATCCGCCTGCTGACGAACACTTCCCGCGTCATGGCCGACAAGATGATCGACGGCCTCACCGCCAACGTGGAGCGCGCCCGCTTCCTGGCCGAGGCCTCCCCGTCCATCGTGACGCCGCTGAACAAGTACATCGGCTACGAGAACGCCGCCAAGATCGCCAAGCACGCCGTCAAGGAAGGCATGACCATCCGCGAAACCGTCCTGGCCCTTGGCTTCGTTGACCGCGGCGATCTGACCATGGAGCAGCTGGACAAGGGTCTTGACGTGCTCGCCATGACCCGTCCTCCGCAGTAATAGCGCCTATCCGTCGACCCCTTTGGTTGAGGGGGCACATC
>JBAUMA010000274.1:0-8389 GCA_049578485.1 Specibacter sp. | reverse complement strand
GTCATGGCCCAATGATAGGACTGCAGTTGCCCTCACGTCCCGCGGTGATCGAAGCCGCGGTCGGCCGGATCCGCCGAGTCAGACGGAGGACCGTCGAGACCGGGGCCGGAATTCGTCTGATTCGGCGGGGTTCCGTCTGACTCGGCGAAAGTCATGGCTGACGTCGGCGCCTTTTACGCTGGGCTGGTTAACCAAAAAACCCCGCCGTAGCGGGGTTTTAGTGGAGCCTCCAAACAGAATCGAACTGTTGACCTTTTCATTACGAGTGAAACGCTCTACCAACTGAGCTATGGAGGCCTGTGATCCTCAAATGACCCTTCTAGGGATCATTCGCCGAACACAAGAAACAACTCTAATATGAGGGCCCCCGAAGTACAAAATCGAGGGCCCGCACCGTCAGCAGGTGGTTCCGGCCGCCGGCACCTTTCCATCCACAAAGTAGTTGTCGACGGCGGTGGTCAGGCACGCGTTGGCACGGCCATAGGCGGTGTGGCCGTTGCCCTTCCAGGTGACCAGTACGCCGGAATCCAGCTGCTTGGCCAGTGACTGCGCCCACTTGTACGGGGTGGCCGGGTCCCCGGTGGTGCCGATGACCAGGATGGGGCCGGCGCCTGCGGCGGAGATGGTTTCCGGTTTTCCGGTGGCGGGAAATGGCCAGTACTTGCAGGTCAGCCCCGAGTAGGCCAGCAGCTTGCCAAACGTGGGCGACGCCTTTTCCAGCGCCGCCGCATCCTCACGCATGTGCGCGGTGTTTGAATTCATCGGGTAGTCAAGGCAGTTGATGGCGGTAAACGCCGAGGCCGTGTTGGACTTGTATTTGCCGTCCGAGTCCCTGTCGGCCGAGTAGTCGGCCAGCATGAGCATCCCCGATGCGTCCCCGGCAAAGGCCTGCTTCAGGGCACCGGTGAGCGGGTCCCACAGGTCGGTGGAGTACATGGCAAACGCCAGCGAGTTCGTGAACTCACTGCCCGTCACAACACGACCGGAGGATGTCTGCTGCGGCGTCTTTGCGTAGATGGCGTTCAAGTCACGGACCTGTTGCACCGCTTCATCCACGGTTCCGGAAACGGGGCAGTCCTTGGTGCCCAGGCAGTTTTGCGCCCAGGCCCGGATTGCATTTTCAAAGCCCACAGCCTGCCCCATGGACACCTCGTCGATGTTCAGTGCGGGGTCCAGCGCCCCGTCCAGGGAGAACTTGCCCACACGCGAGGGAAACAGCCCCGCATAGGTGGCGCCCAGCTTGGTCCCGTAGGAGAACCCCATGTAGTTCAGTTTGGGGTCGCCCACCACGGCCCGCAGGATGTCCATGTCGCGGGCGGAGCTGACAGTGTCGACATGGGCCAGGACGGGCCCGGAGTTCTTGACGCAAAGATTCGTCTCGGTCTGGGTTTCGGCCTCCGCCTGCTGCAGCCCGGCGTCCGTGTCCATGTTGAAGTCATGCTGCCGGGCGGAGTCCATCTGGGCGTCGCTGAGGCATTTCACCGGCTCCGAGCGCTGCACGCCCCGCGGGTCAAAGCCCACAATGTCATAGGCGCCGCGCATTTTGGCCGAGAAGTACGACTTTGCGCTGGTCTGGGCCATGTCCACGCCGGATCCGCCGGGCCCGCCGGGGTTGATCAGCATCGCGCCGAGGCGCTTGCCCGACGCCGGCAGCCGGGTCACCGCCAACTGGATCGAGGTGCCCCGCGGCTTCGCATAGTCCATCGGCACCTCAACCTTGGTGCATTGGAAACCGCCGCTGCACGAGGTCCAGGTGACGAGCTGCGAGTAGTAGCTGGCCAAATCGGCCGGCACCTCGCCAATGACCGAGGCGTCCGCGGTGGAGGTCAGCGTCGCCGTCGGCGCAGGGGCCAGCGCCGAACACGAGCTGAGCAGCAGTGCTCCCACCGTTGCCGCAGCGGCGGCGAGGAGCAGGCGGTGGCGGTGACGCCGTCGTACGGGTCCTTGGGACATCTGTAATTCCTTCACAGGCTAGAGCAGGCTGACAGCCATGGCTTCAAGGGCCAAGAGCGGGGAAACATTGGTGGTGGTCAGGCGTCGGCGCACGGCATTGATGGCATCCATGCGCGCCAGCGTGGCCTCGGGGCGGGCACGGCCGGCAAAGTCTGCCAGGGCCGGGCGCAGGGATTCGTTGACCAGTTCCACGGCCCCGGCGCCGAGATCGGTGGAATGTTCGACGCCGGAGACGGCCTGCGCTGCCAGCTGCAGCACCAGCACATCCCGGTAAAAGGAGAGCAGGTCGGTCAGGGCCCGGTCCAGCTGGTCGGTCACCGATCGCTTGGAGCGGCGTTTTTGGTCCTCCTCCAGGGCCCTCACCTGGGCGCGCATGGGCGGCGGGAGGGTGCCGGTCTCGGGGGCGCCGAGGGACCGCAGGAGGTTGGCCTTCTCCGAAACGTCGCGTTCTTCGTTGGAGGAGACGGCCTCGGCCTGGGCCAGTTCCAATAAGGAGCCGGCAGCCCGGACGGCGCCGGTGACGTCGCGCAGGTTCAACGGGATCCGGACTATGGCGTCGCGCCGTTCCCGGGCGCCGGCGTCGGAGGCCAGCCGGCGGGCAATGCCGATGTGGCTTTGCGCGGCCCGGGCGGCATGCAGGGCAAGTTCGGGTTCGATCCCGTCACGGCGCACCAGCAGCGCCGCCACGTCAGCGACGGGTGGCAGGCGCAGGGTCAAGGTGCGGCACCGCGAACGGATGGTGACCAGGACGTCGGCCGGGCTGGGCGCGCACAGGATCCAGATGGTGCGCGGCGGCGGTTCCTCGATGGCTTTCAGGAGCACATTGGTGGTGCGCTCGGCCATGCGGTCCGCGTCCCCGACAATCATCACGCGCCATCGCGAGGACGACGGGCTGTCGTGGGCCTTGCGAACCAGCTCGCGGGCCTCGTCAATGGCGATGGTGGTTTTTTCGGTGGCGATGAACGTGACGTCGGCGTTGGTGCCGGCCAGCGCCGTGTGGCAGGCCTTGCACACGCCGCAGCCGCGCTCGGCCAGTTGCTCGCGCTCACACACCAGGGCGGCCGCAAAGGCGAGGGCGGCGTTTGAGCGGCCCGAACCCGGCGGGCCGGTGATCAGCCAGGCATGCGTGGGCTTGCTGGACTGTGCCGCCCTGCGCAACTGCTCCACCACCGGGCCCTGGCCCTGCAGATCCACCCAGACACTCAAGGAGTGCCCCCGGAAACCCTGTGCGCCAGGAGCCCGGCAACCCGGGCATGGATTTCGGCGGCAAGCTCGGCCACCGGCCGGCCCGCACGCAACACCAGGTATCGTTCGGGATGCGCGGCGGCCAGGTCAAGGAATGCCTGTCGGATCTCGGCGTGGAAGTCATCGGGCTCGGACTCCAGCCGGTCCTCGGCGGAGTTGCCGGCCGTGCGGCGTGAGCGCCCGTCTTCCGGGGTCACATCCAGCAGCACGGTCAGGTCCGGCCACAAGCCCGCAGTAGCCCACTCGTTGATCCGCCGAACCTCGTCGGTGCCCAGGCCGCGGCCTGCGCCCTGGTATGCGATGGAGGAGTCAATGTACCGGTCGCTGATGACAACGTCGCCCCGGGCCACGGCGGGGGCGATGACCTGGACCGTGTGGGCGGCCCGGGCGGCGGCAAACATCAATGCCTCGCAGCGGGCGTCGATCTCGCCCTGGCCATGGTCCAAAACCAGTGAGCGCAATTTTTCCCCAACCGGCGTGCCGCCCGGCTCACGGGTGCGCAGGACCACCTGGCCGGCGTCGGAAAGTGCCTGGGTCAGCAAGGCGGCCTGGGTGGACTTCCCGGCCCCGTCCCCGCCCTCGAGGGCGATGAACAGGCCGGGGGAAGGGGTAGCTGGAAAAGTCACGCCTTTAGCCTACCGGCCCTCGCTGACAACCGGGCCGGGCCGTCCACAGGCCCACGATGCCCGGTACGCTGCGGTTATCCACAGTTTCCGGGTGGCGCCGTTTTCGGCGCGGTGACGCGGAGCACTATTCTGGAGAGCATGACCTTTGAACCCTCCTCCCACCCCGACACGTTGAGCCCGGAGACGGTTGTCGTCGCCGCGGGCAGGCCGGCCCGCGAACACGACGCCGCGGTCAACCCGCCCATCGTACTGTCCTCCACCTATGTGGGCACGGGCACCGTGGTTGACGGGGACAGGGCCTACGGACGGTATTCCAACCCCACCTGGGACCCCTTTGAAGCGGCGCTTGCCGAGCTTGAGGGTGCCGCGCTGCCGGGCCTGATATTCAGCTCCGGGCTTGCCGCGGTCTCTGCCGCCATGTCCCTGATCCCGGTGGGCGGGGTGCTGGTCATGCCTAAGCACTCCTACCAGGGGGCGCTGGTCATGGCCCAGGAACTGGCCGCCAAGGGGTTGTTCTCCCTGCGCACCGTGGACATTGCCAACAATGACCAGGTTATTGCCGCGCTCACCGGCGGCGGGGAAAAGGCGGCGGACATGTTGTGGCTGGAAAGCCCCACGAACCCCATGCTGGAGGTGGCCGACCTCCGTGTCCTGTGCCGCAACGCCCAAGCCGTGGGCGCCGTCGTGGTCACGGACAACACCTTTTGCACGCCGCTGGTCCAAAAGCCGCTGGAACTGGGTAGCGACGTGGTGCTGCACTCCGTGACGAAGTACCTGGCCGGGCACTCCGACGTCGTCCTTGGCGCACTGGTCACCTCGGATTCCAAGCTGCGCGGCGAATTGCTCCACCACCGGTCCATCCACGGCGCCATTGCCGGCCCGTTCGAGGCGTGGCTGGCCCTGCGGGGCCTGCGCACCCTGGCCCTTCGCGTGGAGCGGGCCCAGGCCAATGCGCTGGAGCTGGCCCACCGCCTTGAAACGCACGACGGCGTGGAGCGGGTTTTGTTCCCCGGGCTCGACTCGGATCCGGGCCACGACAGGGCCAAGGCGCAGATGCTCGGCTTCGGGGCCATCCTGTGCATTGAAGTGGCCGGCGGCGAGGCGGCGGCGGACACCCTGGTCCGGGCGCTGCGGTTGTGGACCCCGGCCACCTCGCTGGGAGGGGTGGAATCGCTCATTGAACGCCGCCGCCGGCACGCCAATGAGCCCGAGACCGTTCCCGTGAACCTGTTGCGGCTGAGCGTGGGCATTGAAAACATCGAGGACCTGTGGAATGACCTGGCACAGGCATTGGACGCAGCGGCGCCGGCGTCACAGTAAAACGCGCGTGTTGAATGTCGGGGCCACGCGCTACGCTTGAGGAGTGAGCACCCTACTTAACGCAGTAACGTTCCTGATCCTCGTGGCCCTCGGAGTGGTGGCCCTGAGCGTTCAATTGATGGCCCTCAGCGACTGCCTGCGCACGCCCACCACGGATTTTCAGCGTGTCTACAAGCGGACCAAAATGTTCTGGGGAGCCCTCACGGGGGCGGCAACCTTCATGGGCTTCATCTTCCTCGTCGGCCCGCTGACGAATTCGCTCAGCTACGGGACATTGGTTCCGCCGTCCATTGGCATTGGCATGATCTTCAACCTGGCCGGCGTGACGGCGGCCGGCATCTACCTGGCGGATGTTCGCCCGGCGCTGGCCGAGGTGCGCGGCCGCGGCAAGGGCCGCCAAAACCGCGGCTCGTCCTGGTAGCTTTTCCCTCGCCCGGGCGCTCCTAGAACCCCTCGATGCGACGCGCCGAACCCGAAACGGTAATGCCGCCAACTGCCGGAATGCGGGCCGTCAGGATGCTGGGGCGGCCAACGTGCCGGCCTTGCCGGATGGTGATGGTTGCCGGCGGCGCCAGCGCCCCGATCGCCCGCAGGTAGGCGCCCGTGGACGCTGCCGCCGATCCCGTCGCGGGATCTTCCAGGATGTTGCCCACCGGAAACAGGTTCCGGGCCTCAAACTCCGCCGGGCCAAGAACCCGCAAGATAGTGACGGTGCCGGCCCAGCCCTGATCGTCCATCAATGTGCGCATGTCGGCTCCGTTGAAGGTGAAGTGCTCAAAGCTTTCGGCGCTGCCGAGCACCAGAGTCGGGTGGGTGTTGCCGGCAAAGGAGAGCATGGGCGGGTAGTCCGCGTGCAGGTCTCCGGCGTCCAGCAAGAGCAGCCCCAGAAGGCGTTGCAGGACTCCGGGGTCGATGGGGGCAATCCGGGGTTCAACGCTGGTGAACGCTGCGAGGATGCCCTGCCCGGATTCGGTGGTGACCAGTTCGATAGCCCCGGCATTGGTGTCAAAAAGGAATGCGCCCACGCCGTGCAGTTCGGCAAGCGCCACGGCCGTGGCCGCCGTGGCGTGGCCGCAGAACGGCACCTCCGCATCGGGTGAGAAGAATCGAAGCCGTGCGTGGCGGGCCCCGTCCAAGGGAGTGGTGACGAACGCCGTTTCCGCGTAGCCGAGCTGGTGGGCCAGATGCTGCATCTGCCCTTCCGCAAGGCCGCTGGCGTCAAGGACCACGCCGGCCGGGTTGCCGCCTCCGGGCCCTTCGGCAAAAGCCTCCAAATGGAGCACTGCCGGATGTTCGGTATCAACCATGGTGGTTTCCCTTCGTCGGTGGCGGCACTGGGTCCGCCTCAGGTTCCGTGCCGGGGTCGACGGCCGACCAGGCCACGCTCAACTCACCCAGACGCCACCGTGAGGGTGCCAGCGTGACGGGCCAGCCGTCGTCGTACATGGATTGGCACATGGACATCCACCGTTGCCGGTTGCCGAACGACGCCAACGCAGCGCCCGCCAGCCAGTGCTTGTCCAGTGCCTGCAGGAAACCATGGATCTTTTCGCCCGGCACGTTGTGGTGGATCAGGGCCTTGGGCAGGCGTTCGGCAACGTCGCTGGGGAGCTCAAACGCGCCATAGCGCAGCGAGATGGTCAGCGACACTGGGCCGCCACGTTCCAAGGCCACCCAGGTGCTGCGCCGGCCAATCTCGTCACACGTGCCGTCCACAAAGATGCCGTGCGGAGTAAGCCTTGCGCAGACGGTGGCCCAGATCAGGCGGACGTCGGCCTCGTCGTATTGGCGCAACACGTTGAAAGCCCGCACCATGGTGGCGTCTCCCGGGACGGGGATTTCAAAACCGCCCACGCGGAAATCCAGGCCGGGGTGCTCCAACGGCTTGGCGATCCGCACCCGTTCGGGCTCAATCTCGATGCCTGTCACATGGACGTCCGGGAGGGCCCTGGACATCCTGGCATAAAGTTCCACCGCCGTGGTCGGGGAGCCTCCGTAGCCAAGGTCCACCACCAGCGGGCTTGACCCGGGAACCCGGTCAATGCGCAAACGCCACGCCTCCGGGCCGGCCAGCCAACGGTCGACCCGGCGCAGGCGATTGGGGTTGGTGGTGCCGCGGGTGACGTTGCCAAACGGCTTGTTGCGCTGGCGGAGCTGCGTGCGCTGTGCGGGGTCGGCTGAAGAGCCCTTGACCCGCTGCGCACGTTGAACCACGTGGCAATTCTAGTGGCCCGCGCGGTTGGCCCGCGTCCGGCCCACGCGCCTACCTTATGCGCACGACGCGCGGGCATGGATTGCGCCAAGTGTTCTAGGCGCAAGCGGAGCGGGCGTGTCCCGCGCATGCCGAACGTGAACGTTCGGCACGCGCGCCGGCCGCCCATGTGGCGTGCGCATGTCCGAATTGCGGGCGGCCGTCGTAGTATTTCAGGCTCCCGCAGCGCCTGCCGCTAGGATGAAACCATGACTTATACGCTGATTTTGCTTCGCCATGGCCACAGTGAGTGGAACGCCAAGAACCTTTTCACCGGCTGGGTGGACGTTGACCTCAACGACCAGGGCCGCACCGAGGCTGTTCGCGGCGGAGAGCTGCTGGTGGAGAACAACCTCCTGCCGGACGTGCTCTACACCTCGCGCCTCAAGCGTGCCATCAACACGGCCAACCTGGCCCTGGAAGCGGCCGACCGCGGCTGGATCGACGTCAAGCGCGACTGGCGCCTGAACGAACGCCACTACGGTGCTTTGCAGGGCAAGGACAAGGCGCAGACGCTGGCCGAATTTGGCGAGGAACAGTTCATGGAATGGCGCCGCAGCTACGACACCCCGCCGCCGCCCCTGTCCGACGACAGCGAATTCTCCCAGGCCCACGATCCCCGCTACGCGGACCTGGGCGACGCCCTCCCGCGCACCGAGTGCCTCAAGGACGTGCTGGTGCGCCTGCTGCCGTACTGGGAATCTGACATCAAGGCTGACCTCAAGGCCGGCAAGACGGTCCTGGTCACGGCCCACGGCAACTCGCTGCGCGCCCTGGTCAAGCACCTGGACGGCATTTCCGACGACGCCATCGCATCCTTGAACATCCCCACCGGCATCCCGCTGGTGTACGAACTTGATGAGAACTTCGCCTCCATCACCCCCGGCGGCACCTACCTGGATCCGGAAGCCGCGGCGGCCTCCATCCAGGCCGTGGCAAACCAGGGCAAGAAGTAGCTTAAAGCCCGACGGCGGCCGGTCACCCGAGGGTGGCC
>JBAUMA010000273.1:0-3106 GCA_049578485.1 Specibacter sp. | reverse complement strand
CAGGAACCTGGCGAGCGTGGGCCCAGCCACTCGCGTGGCCGGAAGAATCGCTGGCGCGATTTCCACGGATCCTGGCGAGCGTGGGCCCAGCCACTCGCGTGGCCGGAAGAATCGCTGGCGCGATTTCCACGGAACCTGGCGAGCGTGGGCCCAGCCACTCGCGTGGCCGGAAGAATCGCGCCAGCGATTTTGTCGAGTCTGCCGCTGTTGGGCCCACGCGCCCAGCCACTCGTGGGCCCAGTGCCGGAAAGTAAAGCAGCCGCCGTCCTTTCGGGCGGCGGCTGCTTGGTGTTGTTTTTTAGGGTGGGCCTACAACGGCGAGGGCCCCGTTGCTTGGTGCGCCTCGCGCGCCAGGAATCGGGAGCCGTTGTGGTTTAGCCTTCGCCTCCGGCGTTGCCGGTGGTGCCGGCGTTGACGTTGAGGAGGTCGTATTTTTTGGCGGCTTCGTGGGCGGTGGTGGGGTTGATTTTCCCTTGTTGGGCGAGGAGTTGCAGGGTGCGTACGACGATGGAGTGGGAGTCGATTTTGAAGTAGCGTCGTGCGGCGGGGCGGGTGTCGGAGAAGCCGAAGCCGTCCGCGCCGAGGGTCGCGAAGTCGTTGGGCAGGAATTGGCGTACCTGGTCCGGGACGGCTTTCATGTAGTCGGTCACGGCGATGATGGGGCCTTGGGCGCCGGCCATTTTTTGGGTGAGGTAGGGGGTGCGGGGTTCTTGTTCGGGGTGGAGGAAGGTGTGTTCTTCGGCGGCGAGTCCGTCGCGGCGTAGTTCGGTCCAGGAGGTCACGGACCAGACATCGGCGGAGATGCCCCATTCGGTGGCGAGGATGTTTTGGGCTTCGAGGGCCCAGGGCACGGCGACACCGGAGGCCAGCAACTGGGCTTTGGGGCCCTCGATCTCGGAGGTTTTGAGTTGGTAGATGCCCTTGTTGATGCCTTCGATATCGATGGTTTCGGGGGCTTTGGGTTGCAGGATGGGTTCGTTGTACACGGTGATGTAGTACATGACGTTGGGGTCGGTGTGGTTTCCGCCGTACATGCGTTCAAGGCCGGCGCGGATGATCGCCCCGATTTCGTAGCCGTAGGCGGGGTCGTAGGTGACTACGGCCGGGTTCGTGGCGGCCAGGATCGGGGAGTGCCCGTCGGCGTGCTGGAGGCCTTCACCGGTGAGGGTGGTGCGGCCTGCGGTGGCGCCGATGATGAAGCCGCGGGTCATTTGGTCTCCGGCGGCCCAGAAGGAATCTCCGGTGCGTTGGAAGCCGAACATGGAGTAGAACACGTAGATCGGGATCAGCGGTTCCCCGTGGGTGGCGTAGGCGGTGCCGGCGGCGGTGAACGCGGCCACGGAGCCGGCTTCGTTGATGCCGGCGTGCACGATCTGCCCGGAAATGGATTCCTTGTAGGCCAGGACGAGGTCGCGGTCTACGGAGAGGTAGTTTTGGCCGTTGGGGTTGTAGATTTTCGCGGTCGGGAAGAACGCGTCGATACCAAAGGTGCGGGCCTCATCCGGGATGATCGGCACGATCCGGTTGCCGAAGTCCTTATCGCGCATGAGGTCTTTGAGGAGCCGGACGAAGGCCATGGTCGTGGCGGCGTGTTGCTTGCCCGAGCCGCGGTTCGCCGTTTCATAGCTTTTATCCCCGGGCAGGGTCAAGGCCGTGTGCTTGGAACGGCGTTCGGGCACGAAGCCGCCCAGGGCGGCGCGTCGTTCCATGAGGTACTGGATCTCGGGGGCATCCGGGCCGGGGTGGTAGTACGGGGGACGGTACGGGTCCGCTTCGAGTACCTCATCGGAGATGGGCAGGCGCAGGTGGGTGCGGAAGTCCTTCAAATCCTGCAGGGTGAGTTTTTTCATCTGGTGGGTGGCGTTGCGGGCCTCGAAGTGGGTGCCCAGGCCGTAGCCCTTGACCGTGTGGGCCAAGATCACCGTCGGTTTGCCCTTGAACTCGGTCGCTGCCTTGTAGGCGGCATAGACCTTGTGGTAATCGTGGCCGCCACGCTTCAAATTCCAGACCTCGTCATCGGAGAGGTGGGCGGCGAGTTCCTTGGTCTGGGGGGTTTGCCCGAAGAAGTGCTCACGGACGAAGCCACCGGATTCGGCCTTATAGGTTTGGTAGTCGCCATCGACGGTGTCGTTCATGACTTTCACCAACGACCCATCCGTATCCCGGCCCAGCAGGTCATCCCATTCCCGACCCCAGAGGACCTTGATGACGTTCCAGCCGGCACCCCGGAAGAATGCCTCGAGTTCTTGGACGATTTTGCCGTTGCCACGCACCGGCCCGTCCAGGCGTTGCAGGTTGCAGTTAATGACGAAGTTGAGGTTATCAAGTTTGTCGTTCGCGGCAAGCTGCAACAAACCACGGGACTCGGGCTCGTCCATTTCCCCATCCCCCAAAAAAGCCCAGACTTGCTGGTCGGAGGTGTCCTTGATGCCACGGTTATGCAGGTACCGGTTGGACTGGGCCTGATAGATCGCGTTCATCGGGCCAATACCCATCGACACGGTCGGGAATTCCCAGAACTCGGGCATCAGACGCGGGTGCGGGTAGGAGGAGAGGGCATGGCCCTCCTTGGAGCGTTCCTGACGGAACCCGTCCATATCCTCCTCCGACAAACGCCCTTCCAGGAACGCCCTAGCGTACATGCCCGGGGAAGCATGGCCCTGGAAAAAGACCTGGTCCCCGCCCCCGGCATGATCCTTACCCCGGAAGAAATGATTAAAACCAACCTCATACAACGTCGCAGCCCCGGCATACGTGGAAATATGGCCACCCACACCAATCCCGGGCGCCTGCGCCCGATGGACCATCACCGCAGCATTCCACCGCAACCACGCACGATACTTCCGCTCGATCTCCTCATTACCCGGAAAGACCGGCTCCTGATCGGCAGGAATCGTATTCACATAATCCGTCGTCGTGACCATCGGCACGCCAACACTCTGCGCACCAGCACGCTGCAACAAGGAACGCATAATGAACTGGGCACGCTCCGTGCCACGCTCCGCAATCAACGAATCCAACGACTCAAGCCATTCAGCCGTCTCTTGCGGATCACGATCAGGCAACTGGTTAGTCAACCCGCTCAGGATATGGGAGTTATTGTCTC
>JBAUMA010000272.1:0-1663 GCA_049578485.1 Specibacter sp. | reverse complement strand
GCACACATGCCATTGGAGAAAATTTCATCGGAGCCGGTCGGCCTGCCGACCCTGGCGGTCCGCCGCACGGGGCCACGCATGGGCGGGGTTGGCATCGCGCTGTTTTCCTCGGCGATCTTCGGGCTCTCCGGCTCCTTCGCCAAGGCCCTCCTGGACTCCGGGTGGTCGCCGGCCGCCGCCGTGACGCTGCGGCTGGCCGGTGCTTCCCTGGTGCTGCTGGTCCCGACGCTGATCGTGATGCGTGGCCAGTGGGGGCTCGCCGTGAAGAACTGGAAGTCGATCCTGCTCTTCGGCTTCTTCGGGGTGGCCGTCTGCCAGTTCTTCTACTTCCAGGCCGTCGAGCGACTGGATGTGGGAGTGGCCCTGTTGCTTGAGTTCCTGGCTCCGGTGCTGATCGTGATCTTCCTGTGGATCCGCCACCGCAAGCGCCCGGCGGCCCTGACCATCGGCGGGACGCTGCTCTCACTGGTTGGGCTGGCCGCCGTGTTGGACCTGACCGGGAGCACCCGGGTGGACCCGATCGGCGTGATGTGGGGACTCGGGGCGGCGATCGGGCTTGTCGTCTACTTCTTTGTCACCGCGCGGGTCGAGGGGGCGCTGCCGCCGCTGGTACTGGCCACCGGCGGACTCTTTGTGGGCGCGGCGACCATGGCGCTGCTGTCCGCCGTCGGGCTGCTGGAGATGCACATGACGTTCACGCCGGTGAAGCTTGCCAACTGGGAAACGCAGTGGTGGGTTGCCCTGAGCGGGCTGATTCTGTTCTCCACCGTCATTTCCTACGTCACGGGCATCATGGCCGCCCGCGCACTGGGCTCGAAGCTTGCCTCGTTCATCTCGCTGACGGAGGTGCTCTTTGCCGTGGTGTGGGCCTGGCTGCTGCTCGGACAGCTGCCGGCAGGCATCCAACTGGTGGGCGGCGCACTGATCATCGGCGGAGTGCTGCTGGTGCGCGCCGACGAGTTGCGCGGCCCGTAGGGGGAGCGAGGGACCGTCCCGCTTGAATTGGCTGTAGCCACGTCGTTGCGACGTGGCCACAAGCATCTCCAGTGCATCCGCGTGTTTTCGCTTTCGCTACAGGGTGTTGTCGACCCCGGAGAGGATCACGTAGGTCTTGCGGACGGTTTCGTGGACCTCCCAGCGGCCCTTCCAGCCTGCGGGCATCACCACGGTGTCGCCGGCGCCGACAAGCACCCCGCGGCCACCCTCCGTGGTGATTGTCACGGAACCGCTGAGGATCTGGCAGACCTCGTGGTACTCGTCGCGGAAGGCGGTGAAGGTGCCCGGAGTCGCCTCCCACACCCCGACCTCCAGGGAGTCGGCCGACCAGACCTCCCGCGAGGCCTCCTGCATGCCCTCGGTGATTGCCGTGGCCTTGGGCTCGAAGGCCCCGAGCTCGGCGGTGCCGGCGGCGGGGAGGTGGATCAATTTTGCTGGCATGGCTTCCAGGTTCCTTTGCTGGTGGTGTTTGGTGGGGTGTTCCGGTGCCGGTCAGGCGCGGCCGGAGACGAGGTCCGCGATGTGGGCGATCTTCGAGGTGGCCGAGCGCCCGCTCTTCTCCGCCTGGTCGGCAATGCCGTAGGCCTTGTAGAGGGACTGGACGGCGATCCAGCGGGCCGGTTCGACCTCCCAGCGCCTCACCTTGCGGTTCACCCACGGCATCTGC
>JBAUMA010000271.1:0-9423 GCA_049578485.1 Specibacter sp. | reverse complement strand
GCCTCGAGCTGCGCCAAGACGACGCCGTCGCTCGGGCCTTGATGGCCGAGGAGTGTCTGCAGGCTGGTTTGGTTCTGCAGCGCCTTTGCCTGGCCTGCGGCTACCCGATCGACGCCGGTCGGCTGACCAGGCTGCCGCGTGCGACCTGCTGCTCGCTCTGCGTCGACTACATCACTCTGGCGCGGAGACGTTGAACATGACGGCCCGCACAAATTTCTCGCTTGAGATCCGCCACACGCCCCCGCCTATGGAGTCCGTCGAAAGCTGGGCTCTGCAGCACCTCGAGATTCTCCCGGTAGCACCTGCTCGGGTGCAGATCCGCCGAGGGCGATCAGGCTCAGCGCCGATCGCGCAGGACCTGGTCTGGCTGCGCGAATGGCTGCTGTTCGCCTACCTGGCACCGACTGATTACCGCGAGACGGATCGCCCGGCCGAGCCTGACGGCGTCGGTGTAATCGAGACGGCTCGCCTGCGCGACGCGTTTCCGCGCCATCGCGCCAACGATCTGGCCGAGTGCCCGCTCGAGGGTGACGACGAAGCAAAGCGGCTGCCTTTCGACTACGTGGCCAGCCTGGCCAGGGATACCACGCGAGTGACCTGCAGCGAGACGCGCAAGAAGAAAAAAAGCGCGATCCCGCTCGGCCCTACGGCTTTCGAAGACGCGCACCTGGTGCGGACTGTGGCCACGCTGGCCACTGAGCAAAGCCGCTGGATTCGTTACGCCTACGCCGATTCGCTGGTGTGGGACGACGAGGCCGGTTGCGTGGTGACGCTGTGGGCTCGTGTCGCGCCCCAGCTCGGGAAAATGCAGGGCAAGACTCTGCAGCGCGCGAAGGGCCTTGCCCACTTAGCTGTGCAGCATCACAAGCATTTGAAGAACGCGGGGAAAAGCCGTTACGACGGCCCGCACCTGGCGCTACTCCTGGGCGTCAGCGACGTGAACTATCGCCAGCACTGGCGCGCCCGTTGGGACGCTATGCAGGGCGTTCTGGACGAGCTCGACACGGGGGCGCTCGAGGCGCTCTGGAGAAAGCTTTGACTACTCCCCTTTGCCTGCACTGTGGTGCAGCCCCTGAGCGCCGGCACCAGCAAGGCTCTGGCCTCTTTCTATGGGTTTGCACTGTCTGCAGTAATCGGGGCGAGGTAAACCCGAGCGAGGCAAGGGCGCTGGCCACCTGGCAACTGGTCAATGATTCTGATCTGCCGGCGCATACGTGCAAAGGGAAAGGGCTCGCTCGGTTCTTTATTCGGTCGGCTTGCTGGGGTTCTCGTTGCCCGAGCTGCGACTTTATCGACGAAGGTTACGCCACCATTGAAGGCGCGCGGGCCGGCTGGGCTCGCGCCGTGAGGTCATAATGCGACAGCTGAAAATTACGGGCTGTAAAGATAGTTCTATGTGGTACGCGGGCATGGTTGGCCAGCTAGTGCCGTTGCTGCGCGAGGAGAGCGACGTTTATCTGAGCCGAGAGCCTGCCGGATATACGAACATCGTTCGCAAGACTGACGCTAAGGCCGTATGGGTTGATCCCGAGGGGAGAGAGTTCTGCGATGGTGACGCCGTTCGTTGCGCGTGCAAGGCCACGGTTATGACGTTGTCCCGCGACGTGACGCACTGTTACCCGACCGAACCGGTGCCGGTTGGGTCAAAGCATAGCGTGTCCATCTGTACCTTTGCCCAAGCGGCCAAAAGTACAAGTGTACAAAAGACCTACAGCTCTCCTGCAGCCTGGGCGTTAGCGTGCCGCGATCTGCCGCCGCCTGCCCCCTCTGTAGATCTGGTTTCGGTCGGCTATCGATTTGAGCCTGCTGCTTCTGCAGCTAACTTCTATTTTGGTCGCCTGTTCCGCCTCGAGCAGCTGGGCTTTTTGGACAAAGGTACAATCGCCCAAATGTGCAAAAGTGAAAAAGACCCCTTGCAAAAGTAACGCGAAAAAGGGTAACTTATCCACTCTGCGATACATACGACAAAAGCCCGCCATTTGAGCGGGCTTTTGCGTTTCTGACGTTCGCAAATCATGAGGGGTGCAACCCCTTGGCAGGTCTAGGCCTGCACATCCAAACCCCGCCACTGAGCGGGGTTTTCTATTTCAGGACGCCGCTTGTGGATGACGAAAAGCTCTCGCTGCTCAGCCTGGCCAAGGTTGAGGGGGCGAAGGTCGCGCCAATGGGCGGCGGCCTACTGATTTACGGCCTGACCTATCAGGAATGGACGATTCGCCTTATGGCGGCTTATGCGCTGTTCCTGGTGCTCGACGGCGTCGGTCGTCGCTGGGTTTACCCTCTCGTTAAATTTGCCTGGGCTCGCCTTCGAAAGCGCGACCAGGTGCCGGCAGATCCAGGGGGCCAGAAATGACCCTCCTGCAGCGGATTATCGCTGCTGTGACGCTATCGCTCGCCGCTGCCGGTTTCACGGTAAACGAAACAGGCCTGCCGGCGCCGGTCGAGCGTGCCGCCATCATGGCGGCGCTGCTGGTGATGACGCCGGAAATGGAAGGCACGGTCTACGAGGCTTATCCCGATACCGGGGGAGTCTGGACGATCTGCACCGGCCACACGCTTGGCGTCAGGCGCGGCGCTGTGGCCAACCCTGAGCAGTGCGAGGCATATCTGCGTGCAGATCTCGGTGAGGCCGTCGACTTCGTCATGCGCGAGGTTCCAGGTGCGCCGCTGTTCGCCAAGATCGCCATGGCCGATTTCGCCTACAACCTCGGGCTTCGAGCGCTGGCCAGGTCGACGCTACTGCAGTACGCAAAAGCGGGCCTGCACGAGCTGGCCGCGCAGCAGTTCGGCCGCTGGATGTTCGTTGCTGGTCTGGACTGCCGCGAGGCGAAAAACAACTGCGGCGGGATTCCCAAGCGTCGCGAGCTACAACGACAGGTTTATATGGTGCGCTTATGAGTCGTCTTTATTGGTTGGCCGGCCCGCTGTTGGTCGCTGCGTTGCTGTTCGGCCTTGGCTGGACGGCTCGAGGGGATCACGAGCAAGACCAGGCCACGCAGGCCGAGCTCGATCGCATAGCCAAGGCTTTCGCGCAGGGCCAGGAGCTTGGCACGGTGCGCGACAACGTCGTCACCGAATACGTCGACCGCGTCCAGGTAATCAAGGAACGCGGCGCAACCATCATTAAAGAGGTTCCGGTTTATGTCTCTGCTCAGGCTGACGCCGCTTGCACTGTTAACGCTGGCTTTGTTCGGGTGCATGACGCGGCCGCCAGATCTCTGCCAGCCCCTGATCCTGCCGGCGCCGCTGATGCAGCCCCCTCAGGAGTTGCGCTCTCTACCGTCGCCGCAACAACCGCCGAAAACTACACCAGGTGCAACGTCAACGCCGAGCGCCTGACGAAGCTGCAGAGCCTGCTGCAGAAATACCAGGCAGTCGCGGCAAAGAGCGGACAGGCGCCGCCGTAAGGGCTGCCCTTGAAATGCCGCGCTTGCCCGTTATAACGACCTGGGCAGCTTCTACCCCACTCCTCTGGAAAGGCTTCTATGAGCAATGACCAATCGCTCGAGCGCCGCATAACGGCCCTCGGTTTGACCGCCCCCCGTATCACCTACGCGCAGATCGAGGCGCTTGTTAAGGGCCTGAGTTATCACACTTACGTTGTTCCTGGCACGACGACTACGGTCGCGGCTGCAATCGACGCGACAGGCTTTGTCGTGGCATTGGGCACTTCGGCTTGTGTAAGTCCCGAGAACTTTAATGAAGTGCTCGGGCGTGATGCGGCCATATCCAAGGCCAAGACCTTGGCGACCGACGAGCTCTGGAAGCTCGAGGGTTATCGGCTCAAACAGAACCTACATCAAGCATCAAAGGTTGGCTTGATCGGTGGTCTTGAGGTCTACGCGCAGGAAGGCCTGCGCGACGATCCGTTGTTCGTCGGTGATCTTGCGACTGGCTACTGCGTTGCATCGATCAACGCGAGCCCATCGTCGTCCGCGGCGGCCGCGTCGACCGCGCCTGCACCATGATGGTGCTCGGGATGGCCTTTGGGTCCTCCCCCGCCCCCTCCCCCTTCACGGGTGACTAACTCGCGGGTCTCGCGCGTGTCGCTTTTTGAAAGTTCAGTCCTTACTTCCGAACTTGAGGCCCCCCGACCTGCATCGCCAGCCTGACCGCTCGGCCAGGTGCGACGGGGCCTCGACCTATTTCCGCGAATGCCCAAAGGACAAAAGTCAGAAAGGACTTTTGTACCTTTGTACATTTTCACTTTTGCCCTTTTGAGTCCTTTCTCCCATGGGTCAGATCATCAGTAAAAAGCAGTTGGCTGATCTCCTGGGCAAGTCAGAGCGCTGGATTACAAAACTGATCGAGCAGGGGTTGCCGGTTAAAGGTGGGGGCGGCCGTGGTGTCGCCGTCGAGATCGACAGTCAGGCCGCGATCGAGTGGCTGATCCTGCAGGAAGTTCGCCGAGAAATGGGCGACGACAGCGAGGAAGAGGAGGGGCTTAGTTCCGCGTCAACCGAGGATCGGCTGCTAAAGCGCGCCAGGCGCGAAAAACTGCAGCTCGAAATCGACCAGGTGCGCGGCCGGCTGATCCCGAACGAAACGTTTGTCACTCTAAACACCAGCATCGCGGCCGTGTACGCAACGCAGCTCGATGCGTTGCCAAGCCGATGTGCTGCCGATCTGGCGCTTATCGATGACCCTGCCATTATCCGAGCTCGACTATTTGAAGAGACGAGACGAGTCCGCGCAGCTACTGCCGACCGCCTCGAACATCGATCACGTGAGTTCGCTTCGGACGTTGATCGCATCGATTCACTACGCCTCGAAGCTGGTGAAGGCGCCGCCGCCGAGGACGTCTGACGAATGGGCCCGCGACAAGCGCATCATGCCGCCGAGCTCGCCCCGGCCTGGCCCATTCAATCCTGACGTAAACCCCTACATGTGCCCCGTTTCGTGGGCCTTCGCTCAGCCTTGCTTTGACCGGGTGACGTTCATCACGGCAACGCAGATGGGCAAGTCGGTCACGATGGAAAACGTTATCGGCCACCGGCTGGACGAAGATCCGACGCCGATCATGTACGTCGCGCCAACCGCGCCGCTGCTCAAAGATGCCGTAGTGCCGAAGTTCGACGACATGTTCGCCGAGTGTGAATCGCTCATGGCCAAAATGAACGTTAAGAAATCGACGACGTTCGTGAAGTGGTTTGCGGGGGTAAAGCTGCGTTTCGTTTGGGCCGGATCGCCTTCTGGTCTGTCGGCCGACTCGGCGGGCCTGATCCTGGTCGACGAGGTCGATCGAATCGTCAACACGGGCGAGGGCTCCACGGTGAGCCTGGTAGAGCGTCGAGGGGATGCCTACGACGGGTCGAAAATCGGTTACACGGCCACGCCAACGCACGGCCGGGTGACCAAGCGCCGGCACGAAAAATCAGGCCTCGAGCATTGGGCTGTAGCCTCGGTAAAATCGCTCGGCTCGGCGGTCTGGAAGCTCTGGCAGTCAGGCACGCGCCACGAATGGGCGGTGCCGTGCCCTGAGTGCGGCGAATACTTTATTCCCTGGTCAGGTCTGCTCTGGTGGCCAGGCAAGGGCGCGGAGAACGAATGTACTCCTGACGAGGCGCAGCGGGGCGCTCGCCTCACTTGTGGCGCCAGTGGTTGCCAGATCGAAAGCAAATGGCGCCCTTGGATGAACGAGCGCGGCCGTGCTGTTGCTCCTGGTCAATCGATCAGCCGCGACGGCGAGGTGACAGGCGTTGCGGATACTGCAGGCTCGACTCACTTCACCTACGTCGCGTCGGGGCTGTGCTCGTTCTCCTCGAAAAAGACATACGGCGCCCTGGCCAAGGATCTACTGGCGGCGCAGCTGTCGGGCGACCCTGCTGATCTACTGGCCGTTTATAACACCGGTTTTGGCGAGTGTTACGCGCAGGCCGGCGACGTGCCGACGTGGGATCAGGTCAGGGCCATGTGCTGGGGTTACAAGGCGGGCGAGCTGCTGCTCGAGCCGCTGAAAATCTATTGCACGGTGGACGTTCAAAAGCGGCGCCTTGTTTACGTTGTTCGTGCCTGGTTCGCCGGCATGGGCTCGATGCTCCTCGAGCATGGCGAGCTGTGGGGCGATACCGACCAGGACGGCGTATGGGATCAGCTCGGCGATCTGATCGATACCGAATACGACGGCCATCCCATCAACATGACCGGGATCGACATCGGTTATCGCGATGACCAGGTCTATCGATTCATCAACGACGGCAACAAAAACAGGGTGATTGCCCTGCGTGGTCGAGATCGTCTCGACAAGCCGTTCCGGAAAGAGATCGTGGAAGTCGACGCCAAGGGTAAGACGCGCAAGCGAGGCGACGCTCGATGGGCCTTCGATTCGCCGTTCGCTAAGCGCTGGGTACACGGCCGCTTCAACCGCGAGGACACCCGCACGGGCTGGTGGCTGCTGCATCAGCAAGTAACCGAGGGCTACTGCAAAGAGGTGGTCGGTGAGGAGTGGCGCGAGGCTGAGGGGGTTTTCGTCAAGGTTGGCGAAAACCACGCCCTGGACTGCGAGGCGATGCAATACATCATGGCGCTGCGCGACAAGCTGCAGCGCCGCAAGTTGGGCGCGCTGACCCGCGTGCAGCTGTTCGACGCGGTAAAGGCTGGGCCGCTGCAGGGTGACGATGCGGAGGATCTGCAGGAGGTGGGGCCGGTCAAGGTGGCGCCGCCGCCAGCGCCATCGCCTGCTGAGGAACCTGCTGCAGAGCCAGCTAAGCCGACCAGGCAGCGCAAGGTCGATGCCCCGACCGCCAAGGCCCGTAGTCGATTCAAAATCATAAAAAAGTCGAGCAGGTAGCGCCTCGGCGCCGCCTGCCGGCGTCGAGTGAATCCAATGGAACCGACAAAAATTCATGCCGGCGACTCTGCCGCCTGGTCGCGTGACGTGCCTGATCGCCCGGCAACTGCCGGCTGGGGGCTGCGCTACGTGTTCAGCGGCCCCAGTCGTCAAATCCTCGAGGCGCTGCAGACAACGCCGTACCAGGTCGAAGTCAGCGCCGCGATCACGTCGAGCTGGGCGCCTGGTCTTTACCTATGGGTCGCTCTGGCCTTTCGGGGCGATCAGCGCCTGACGGTGGCCAGCGGCACCCTGGACGTGATGGCCAACCTCGAGACGGCCGACCCAACCGACGCGCGCACCCACGCGCAAAAAATGCTCGCCCTGGTCGAGGCGGCGCTCGAGAAGCGCATTCCGAAGGATCAGCAGAGCTACGAAATCGACGGGCAGCGCCTCGACCGGATTCCGATCGAGCGATTGAACGCGCTACGCCTGCAGTACCGCCGCGAACTGCAGCGAGAGAAAAACACCAGTTGGCCAACCGGCCGGCCGGTCTATTACCGGTTGAGGTAGTCAATGAATCCTTTCAAACAAGCCTTCTCCCGGTGGCGAGGCGGCGGCAAGCGCGCGCCTGATCCGGTGGCGTCTGCAGGCCGGGTGGAGCCGACGTTGAAACGTAGTTTCAAGATGGCCGGGGGTGGTCGCCTCACGGCGTCCTGGTCAGATCGGCAGAGCGCGACTGACGCTAACCAGACGATTTTCAGGGATCACGAAACGCTGCGCCAACGCGCTCGCGAACAGTCGATCAACACGTCGTACCTCAAGCGCTTTTATCGGTTGCTGAGGCAGAACGTAATCGGGCCTTACGGCATTCGTCTGCAGTCAAAAGCGGTGCTGCCAGATGGCAAATCCGATCGGGCGACGCGTCGTTTGATCGAGAAGGAATTCGCGCAGTTCGGCGAAATGGGTAACTTCGACGTGACCGGTAAGCTCGACTTTGTCACGTTCCTGTGGCTTTGGATCGAGACGCTGGCCCGTGATGGTGAAGTGCTGGTGCGCCTGGTGCGCAACTGGCCGAACCGCTGGGGGTTTGCGGTGCAGATCCTCGAGGCCGATCGGCTGGATCTGCATCTAAACACGCTCCTGGACAACGGTAATCGAATCCGGATGGGCGTCGAGTTCGATTCGTGGGAGCGGCCTATCGCTTACTGGATGCTCAACGATCATCCGGGCGACGTGATTCGCAGTGCGGAGGAGCGTTACACGCGCATTCTGGCCAGCGAGTTGATCCATACCTTCGACCCGTGGCGGCCGCACCAGTCACGGGGCTTTACCTGGACGCACGCGGCGGCGGTGGATATTCATCACCTGGGCGAGTTTCGTAGCTCGACGATGGTAAAGGCTGAGCACGCGTCGAAGATCACCGGCTTTTTCAAGCAGGACGCCGAATGGCTCGACCCGCCAGACGAAGGTAAGGACGCCCCGGTATTCGAGGAAGTCGAGGCCGGCACTGCAAAGGTTATGGCTTACGGACTGGACTACGTGCCGGCGCAAAACAGCATTCCCGCCAGTGACTACGCGCCGTTTGTGAAAGACACGCTGCGCGGAAGTGCCGCGGGCCTTGGGCCGAGCTACAACCGTCTGGCCAACGACCTCGAGGGCGTCAACTACTCGTCGCTCCGTTCAGGTGAAATCGACGAGCGCGATTTTTACAAGTGCGTTCAAGAATTCACGATCAGCTCCCTGCTAAAGCGACTCGGCGTCGAGTGGTTCAACAGCTCATTTCTAAGCGGCGCGATCAAGATCTCGCCGCGTGACCTGGTGCGCATTTCCGAGATGACCTGGCAGCCACGCGGCTGGGATTGGGTCGACCCGCTGAAAGACTCCAAGGCGGCCCGCGAAAGCGTGGCAGGCCGGATCAAGTCCAGATCTCACTACATCCGCCTAAACGGCGATGACCCCGACGAAGTTTTCGAAGAACTGGCGGCCGAGGAGGAGCACCTGCGCAAGCTTGGGCTGCTCGAAGACGAGCCGCAAACCCCTGATAAGGAGCAGCCGAATGACCGGCACGACGACAGTGACGACTAGCGGCGCGCCGCTGCCGGTCTTGCGTGAAATTCCAGGCGGGAAGCTTAAACGCGACCTGTCTTTCGTTTCCGGAACGATCGACTTGGAGGCCCGAACGGTTGTCTTTTCGGCATCCAGTGAATACCCCGTAGCGCGCTGGTTTGGCATGGAAGTGCTCGACCACGCCGAGGGCTCGGTCGACCTGACCAGGATGCGCAACGGCGCGCCGTACCTGCTGCAGCACAACGCCTGGTCGGGTCAGATCGGCGTTGTGCTCGAGGCTTGGCTCGAGGATCGCCGCCTGCACGTAAAGGTGAAGCTTTCCCGCAACGAGCAGGCCGAGGCGATCTGGCAGGACTTGATCGACGGCATTCGGCAAAACGTTTCGATCGGATACATCCCGCTCGAAATGGTCCTCGAGCGAACCGAGGGGAATCAGGAATTTTACCGCGTCACCCGCTGGGAGCCTTTCGAGGTTTCGAGCGTTTCCGTGCCTGCAGACCCGACCGTCGGGCTGGGCCGTTCCCACGAAGCAACCACGAACACCATTATTGTTAGAGGTAACACCATGACTGGCACCAACACCC
>JBAUMA010000270.1:0-7578 GCA_049578485.1 Specibacter sp. | reverse complement strand
CCAGTGCGCCCAACGTCTACGCCGCGGGCGACTGCACCGGAGTGTTTGCCCTGGCCTCTGTGGCCGCCATGCAGGGCCGCATCGCCGTGGCCCACCTGGGCGGCGACGGCGTGCGCCCCCTCAAGCTCACCCAGGTGTCCTCCAACATTTTCACGTCCCCGGAAATCGCCTCCGTGGGCGTGTCCGAGGCCGACCTGGAATCCGGCAAATACCAGGGCGATGTGATCAAGCTGTCCCTGGCAACCAACGCCCGGGCAAAGATGCGCAACGTCAACGACGGGTTCATCAAGATCATTGCGCGCAAGGGCTCGGGCACCGTCATTGGCGGTGTGGTGGTGGGCGCCGGCGCGTGTGAGCTGATCTTCCCGATCGCCCTGGCCGTCACCCAGAAGCTGCACGTGGACGACGTCGCCAACACCTTCACCGTGTACCCCTCGCTCTCCGGATCCATCTCCGAGGCCGCCCGCCGCCTGCACGTGCACATGTAGTCCCCACGCCCTCCCAGCCTTGAACGACTATGTTGCAGTTGTTGGACGCGGAAAGCGCTTTCGGGCGTTTTTTGATCCAACAACTGCAACACAGTTGGCGGGGAACTAGGCGGGGGCGAAGTGGGCCTCGATCAGGTCCCGCAGGTCACCGTGGCAGCCGCCGCAGCCGGTGCCCGCCCGCGTGGCGGCCGAGACCTCCTGGACCGTGGAACAGCCCGCCGCGGCCGCGGCCGAAATAGTCTGCTGGTCGACGCCGGCGCAGCGGCACACCGTTCGGGCCGGGTCTGCCACGGCCGTGGTGGGTCGGTCCGGCCCGTCCAGCCGCAACAGCGCGGACCTGTCGGCCGGCAGTTCGGCGCCACGTTCAAACAACAGGGTCAGCTCGGCTGCCGTGCGCGGCATGCCCACGCTGATGAACCCGGCCAGGGCGCCGCCGCAGGTGCTCATCTTGACGTACTTGCCATGCTCGGGATCGGCCCACACGCTCACCTGCGGGGCATCGCCAAGCGATGCACTTTCCGGAGCCGCGTCAAACGGCCCGGCCGAAATGTCCCCGGCCGCCGCAACATCCACTCCGCGGGCCTTGAGCATCATGACCGGCGCCCGCTCCGCCGGAAGGGTTACGGCCGCAGTGTCGCGCCCCATCAAGAATGACGCGAGCCATTCGGCCTGCCGCCAGCCGGGGCCGATCAGCCCAGACGGACCCGTGAAATCTGCGCAGTTGGCGCAGGCGGCGTCCAGGCACTTGATCTCCGCGCAGTCACCGATGGCGAACACACAGGGATCATGGAGTGCCTGCAGCCCATGGTCCACCACGATCCCGCGGGCCGTGACCAACCCGGCCCCGGCGGCAACCTCCACCCGGGGACGCACGCCGCAGGAGAGGAGCAGCAGGTCCCCCTCAACCGGCGCACCGCTTTCCTGCAGCAGCGCCGAAAAGGCCGGGCCGGCGTCGGACGCCGTATCCAGGCGGACGCCGATGCTCCTGGCATTGGACACCACCGTGATGCCGCCGGCACGCAGCGCGGACGCCACGGTGTATCCGGCCCCGGCGTCGATGCTGCGGCCCAGCGTGTGTGGGCCGTGATGGACCAACGTGACGGCTGCGCCCTCGTCCCGGGCGGCCAGGGCGGCCTCCAGGCCCAGGATCCCGCCGCCGAGCACCACCACCCTGCTGCGCTTCTGGACCGCGCGCCGGAGCACGGCCGCGTCCCTGAGGTCGCGGAGTGCAGTGACACCGGGAGGCAGCGGGACGCCGGCCGCGGGGTCCGGATTCAGGCCATGAAGCGGTGGCACCAGGGGACGGGATCCCGTGGCGAACACCAGTTTGTCGTAGTGCACGGATATGCCCTCTCCCAGGAGCACGCGCCGGCGGGCCCTGTCCACGCGCAGCACGGGCACGTCCATCATCACGCGAACTCCGGCCGCGGCGAGCTCGGCCGGATCGGACACGGAGATGGCCGCCGCGGTGGTGCGGCCCACGCCCAGATCGGCCACCAGCACCCGGTTGTAGGCGGCGGAGGACTCCTCGCCAATGACCGTGACAGCCAGCTCGCCGCGGCGGACCGCCGGCATGAGCTCCTCCACGAGGCGTGCTGCCACGGGCCCGTAGCCCACGACCACCACATGCGGGGACTCGCCCGTCATGACTCCTCCCGCAGTGCCCTAGCGGCTGGCACAGCCACGCCGACCGGCACTGAATCCAGGGCCGGGGATGCTCCAAGGGCCGACACCGCCGCGACGGTGACGGCGCTTGCCTTGAACTCGGGCATGCCGGAGATGGGGTCGGCGGCCTGGCTCGTGAGCAGGTTCGCGCATTCGGATCCGGCGAAGTGGAAGGGCAGGAACACCGTGTCAGTCCGGACCGTGGTGCTGTGCCGGGCCTGGCACCGCACCGTGCCGCGCTGGTTCGCAACCGTGACGTCGCCGCCGTCGGGAATTCCGCGGGCGGCCGCGGCCAGGGGATGGATGAGCAGCTGGGCATGGGGAACGGCCCCAGCCAGTTCCCGCACGCGCCGGGTCTGGGTGCCGGATTGGTAGTGCTCCAGCAGCCGGCCGGTGACCAGGGCCAGGGACGTCCCGCCAAACAGCGGGTCCCGTTCCGTCGTTGCCGCGGGCGCCACCGGCGTCAGCACGGCCCGACCGCCCGGATGGGCAAAGGCGTCCCGGAAGAGCCGCGGTGTGCCTCGGCTGCCCGTTGGGTACGGCCAGTAGGCCTCCGCCCCGGAATCCAGCAGCGGATAGTCGATGCCCGAGTAGTCGGCCAGCCCGCCGGCCGAGGCCGCGCGAAGTTCGGTGAACACGGTCTGCGGGTCGGCGCTGAACGTCGACGGCGCCTGCAGCAGCCGGGCGAGCTCGGCCATGATCCACAGCTCCGAGCGCACGCCGGCAGGGGCGGCCACCGCGGCCCGGCGGCGCAGCACCCGGCCCTCCAGATTCGTCACGGTGCCCTCCTCCTCGGCCCATTGCTGCACGGGCAGCACCAGGTCCGCCTCCCGCGCGGTCTCCGACATGAAGAAATCGGCCACCACCAAAAAGTCCAGGCTGCGCAGCCCCGCCAGCACCTCGCGGGCATTGGGCGCCGAGACGGCCACGTTGGCCCCGTGGATGAAGAAGGTGCGCACGCCTCCCGGCTTTCCCAGCGACGCCAAAAGTTCGACGGCGGGCAGTCCGGGACCGGGGATCGTCTCCGGTTCCACGCCCCAGACGGCCGCCACGTGCGCCCGGGCCGCCGGGTCGGTGATCTTGCGGTAACCGGGGAGCTGGTCCGCTTTTTGCCCGTGCTCGCGCCCGCCCTGGCCGTTGCCCTGGCCGGTCAGCGTGCCGTAGCCGCTCGTGGCTGATCCGGGCAGGCCCAGCAGCAGGGCCAGGTTGATGGCAGCCGTGGCGGTGTCGGTGCCGTCCACGTGCTGTTCCACGCCGCGCCCGGTGATGATGTAGGAGCCGCCGCGGCGCGCTCCGGCGGCCAGGAGCCGGGCCGTCTCCCTCAGGAGCTGGGTGGGGACGCCTGTAACTGACTGGACGCGTTCGGGCCACCAGGGCGCCACGCTGCGGGCCAGTTCCGCGTACCCCGTCGTCCGCTCCGCGAGGTAGCCGGCGTCGGCCAGGCCCTCCTGAATGACAATGTGGCACAGGCCCAACAGCAGGACCAGGTCAGTGGCCGGGACGGGCTGCAGGTGCAGGCCGGCGCCGTCGGCAGTGAAGTCGGCGGTGGCCGTGCGCCGGGGGTCCACCACCACCAGGCCGCCGGCCGTCCGGGCACCTTGGAGGTGCTGGACAAACGGCGGCATGGTTTCGGCAACATTCGAGCCCAGGAGCAAGATGGCATGGGCGGTGTCCAGATCCGTCACGGGAAACGGCAGCCCCCGGTCCAGGCCGAAGGCGCGGTTGCCGGCGGCCGCGGCCGAGGACATGCAAAACCGGCCGTTGTAGTCGATCCGCGAGGTCCCCAGGGCCAGCCGGGCAAACTTGCCCAGCTGGTAGGCCTTTTCATTCGTCAGCCCGCCACCGCCAAAAACGCCCACGGCGTCCGCCCCGTGCTGCGCCCGGGTTGCCAGTACCTGCTCGGCTGCGAGTTGCAGGGCCGCGTCCCAGGAGATGGGCCGGTGGACTCCGTCCGGGCCGCGCAGCAGGGGAGTGGTGAGCCGTTCCGGGTGCCCCAGCAGTGCCGCCGACGTCCAGCCCTTCCGGCACAGCCCGCCCCGGTTGGTGGGGAACGCCCGGCCGGCAATGGCGGGTTCTGCGTTGGTAGGTGTCACCGTCATGGCGCATTGCAGGGCACAGTAGGGGCAGTGCGTGTCCGTCCCCGGAGCTGGCGCCGGGGCGGGGCCGGCCAGTGCCGTTGTCATACTTTCCCCAAGGCCGCGGCGGAGGACGGGCGCAGGTACACGGCCCAGGTGAGTGCCATGAGGACCAGGTAGCCGGCCACGAAGCCGATGAACGCGCCGGTATACCCGCCCGTGGCCTGGCGTGAGGCGTTCAGGACCTGCGGGACCAGGAAACCGCCGTAGGCGCCGATCGCGGAGATGATGCCCAGCGCCGCCGACGCCTTGCGGGCGGCGCTGACACGGCCGCCGTCGTCGGTTGTGGAACGAAGCGCAAAGACCATGGGGATCATGCGGTAGGTGGAGCCGTTGCCGGCGCCCGCCGCCGCAAACAGGACCAGGAACAGGGCCAGGAACAGCGGGAAGCTGCCTAGCGCCAGGGTGGCCAGCTGGGCCAGGGCCGCCAGCGCCAGGATGCCGAAGCAGCAGACCGTGACGCGGGCTCCGCCCCAACGGTCGGCGAGCCTGCCGCCGAACGGGCGGGCCAGGGAACCCACCAGGGCGCCCAGAAATGCCAGCGAGATCACGGCGGGGCCGATGGCAACGCCAACGCCGGGGCCAAAGGAATCCATGATCAGCTTCGGGAACACGGCCGAGAACCCAATGAATGAGCCAAACGTACCGATGTACAGCAGCGCCAGGATCCACAGGTGCGGTTCCCGCAGCGACGCCAGCGAACCGGCCACGTCGGACTTGGCGCTGGCCAGGTTGTCCATGTACTTCCAGGCGCCCCACGCGGCCACCAGGATCAGCGGGACCCACATGAGACCGGCAAGGGGCAGCCCCAGCGTGCCCGCGGCCAGGAGCGTGACGGCCAGCGGGACCGCGAACTGTGCGACGGCGGCACCTAGGTTTCCGCCGGCTGCGTTCAAGCCCAGCGCCCAACCCTTTTCGCGGGCAGGGAAGAAGTAGGTGATGTTGGCCATGGACGAGGCGAAGTTGCCCCCGCCCAAGCCGGCCAGGGCGGCCACGGCCACCATGGTGCCAAACGGGGTGTCCGGGTTGCTGACGCACCAGGCCAGGCCGAGGGTGGGAATCAGCAGGAGCAGGGCCGAGACGATGGTCCAGTTCCGCCCGCCAAACCGCGCCACCATGAAGGTGTAAGGGATCCGCAGCGTGGCGCCCACCAGGGACGGCACGGAGATCAGCCAAAACAGTTCGGAGGAGCTGAAGGTGAATCCGGCGCCGGGCAGGAACACCACCACGATCGACCACAGCTGCCACACCACGAAGCCGAGGAACTCGCAGGCGATGGACCAGGCCAGGTTGCGTTTGGCGATGGACCGCCCCGCCTGTTCCCACTGCTCGGTGTCTTCGGCGTCCCAATGGTGCAGCCACCGGCCCGGTGCACTGGAGAGCCCTCCGCCGACGAGCGCATCCCCGGCGGCCGTGCGCACGGATTCAACGCTCGTGCCGTTCACATTGTCCACAGTCATGGTGTGCCTTCCTTTTGCGTTGTTGTGGTTTCAACGCTAGGGAGCGGTCATTTCGACGACGGACTCCCGGTGTGAAATCCCTGTGACGTTTCCCTATCCGGCTCCCGGTGGCTGCCGTTAGGCGCTGGAGGCGGCCAGCGCAATGTCCACATGCTGGCAAGAGTTGTCCAACACGTGGACATTGTGGCTAGGGTGGACGGGAATACCGTGCACCGCCGTCGCCCCCTTTCGGCCAGCCGCTGCGTAATCCGCAGGCAAACCCGGGGGCGCGGCCCAACAGAAAGCTGCCCCCATGAGTACTCCCGAAACAGCGGAGATAGTGGAGATTCCACAAGCCAACAGCCGGGGTCGGGTCATTGTGGCCAGCCTGGTCGGCACCACGATCGAGTTCTACGACTTTTACGTTTATGCCACCGCAGCCGTTCTGGTCTTC
Organism: Specibacter sp.; assembly: GCA_049578485.1. Lineage (GTDB taxonomy): Bacteria > Actinomycetota > Actinomycetes > Actinomycetales > Micrococcaceae > Specibacter. The sequence goes on along the minus strand of JBAUMA010000270.1, from coordinate 1,397 downwards.
CCGGCCTTGTTCTTCCCCAATGCCGACGCCGCCACGCAGCTGCTGAGCTCCTTCGCCATCTTCGGGGTGGCGTTCGTGGCCCGCCCGCTGGGCTCCATCGTGTTTGGTCACTTTGGCGACAAGATCGGCCGCAAGGGCACCCTGGTGGCATCCCTGCTGACCATGGGCATCGCCACCTTCCTGATTGGCTGCCTGCCCACCGCGCTGGTTCCCGGCTGGACGTTCTGGGCCCCGGCGCTGTTGGTGGTCCTGCGTTTTGCGCAGGGCCTGGCACTGGGCGGGGAGTGGAGCGGTGCGGCCCTGCTGGCCACCGAGAACGCCCCCGCCGGCAAGCGCGCCATCTACGGCACCTTCCCGCAGCTGGGTGCGCCCATTGGCTTCATCCTGGCCAACGCCCTGTTCTTGGCCCTGAGCTTTGGGCTGACCAGCGCGCAGTTTGCCGCCTGGGGCTGGCGCATTCCGTTCCTGCTCAGCGCCATCATGGTCATCATCGGCCTGTACGTCCGGCTGAAACTGGTCGAAACCCCCGCCTTCCAAAAGGTCATCGACCAGGGCGAGGTCTCCAAACTGCCCGTGGGCCGGGTCTTCAAGACCAGCTGGCGCCCGCTGATCCTTGGCACCTTCGTCATGCTGGCCACCTACGTGCTGTTCTACCTCATGACCACCTTCACGCTGTCCTACGGCACGGCTCCGGCCACCCTGGCGGCTGCCAAGGCCAAGGCGGAAGCGGCAGGCAAGCCCATGACCGCCGACGCCGTCTCATCCTGGGTTGCCGGCTTGGGCTACACCCGCAACGAATTTTTGATCATGCTCATTGTGGGTGTGGTGTTCTTTGGGATTTTCACCCTGGTCTCCGGACCGTTGGCCGAAAAGTACGGCCGCCGCAAGATGCTGCTGTGGGTCACGGGCGGGATCGTCGCCTTCGGCCTGGCATTCGTGCCGCTCTTTGGCGGCGGCATCGTGGGAGTCATGGCATTGCTGATCATCGGCTTCACGCTCATGGGCCTGACATTTGGGCCCATGGGGGCCTTGCTGCCCGAGATGTTCCCCACGAACGTCCGCTACACGGGATCGGCCATCAGCTACAACATGTCCAGCATCCTCGGTGCCGCCGTGGCACCGTTCATCGCCGTTGCCCTGTGGCAGGCGGCGGACGGCAGCCCCGTGCTGGTGGGCGTATACCTGTCCGCCATGGCCGTGCTGACGCTCATCGCTTTGTTCCTGTTGAAGGAAACCCGAGACCTGGACTACACCTCCAACGTCAGCTGATCCCCACGCCCTCCCCACCCTCGTACCTCGGGCGGGGACCCCTCGGGCGCGTGGGCCCACCACGCCCTCCCCACCCTCGTACCTCGGGCGGGGACCCCTCGGGCGCGTGGGCCCACCACGCCCTCCCC
>JBAUMA010000269.1:0-4321 GCA_049578485.1 Specibacter sp. | reverse complement strand
GCTACAAGGAACTCAACGCCGACTCCCCCGACAGCGGCACCACGTTTACCTGGGTGACGAAGGCGTTCGGCCCATTTGATGGCTGGATGGGCGGCTGGGGGCTGCTGGCCGCAAACATCATCGTGCTCTCCAACCTGGCCGGCGTGGCCGTGGACTTCTTCTACCTGTTCCTTTCGCAGCTGACAGGACAGGGATGGATCGCCGGGATTGCCGACAACAAACCCGTCAATGTGCTGACCTGTCTGGCGTTCGTGGCACTTGCCGTGTGGGTGTCCAGCCGTGGTGTGAAAACCACCAAGAGCGTGCAATACCTGCTGGTCGGCTTCCAACTGGCAGTGCTTGCCTGGTTCGTGATCAGCGCGTTCTCCAAGATTTCCCAGGGCCACGCCCCAAGCGGCATCGCGTTCAGCTGGGACTGGTTCAACCCCTTCAGCATCGGCAGCTTCTCCGCCTTCGCCGCCGGGCTGTCCCTGTCCATTTTCTCCTTTTGGGGCTGGGACCTGTGCCTGACCATGAGCGAGGAGACGTCCAACTCGAAGAAGACCTCAGGGCTGGCCGCGACCATCGTGGCCGTCGCCATCCTGGTTATCTACCTGCTGGGCTCCGTGGCCACGGTCATGTTCGCCGGCGTCGGGGACACGGGAATCGGCCTGACCAACCCGGCCATCGCCGAGAACGTGTTCACGGCCATCGCCAGCCCCGTCATGGGCCCGTTCGCGATCCTGCTGTCCCTGGCCGTGCTCTCCAGCTGCGGCGCGTCACTGCAGTCCACCTTCGTCTCACCGGCGCGCGGCTTGCTGGCCATGGGCTACTACAAGGCGCTGCCGCAGCGTTTCGCCAAGGTCAACCCGCGCTTCCAGTCACCCGTCTACGCCACGGTGGTGGCGGGCGTGGTCTCCGCCGGCTTCTACGCGATGATGCGGTTCCTCAGCGACAACGTCCTCAACGACACCATCCAGGCGCTCGGCCTCATGATCTGCTTCTACTACGGCATCACGGCCCTGGCCTGCGTCTGGTACTTCCGGCACTCCCTGTTCACGAGCGTGCGGAACTTCTTCTTCCGGCTTGTGTTCCCGTTGCTGGGCGGCATCGGCCTGAGCGTGGTGTTCCTGCAAACCGCCGTGGACAGCTGGAACCCGTCCTTTGGCAGCGGTTCACAGCTGTTCGGCGTCGGGCTGGTATTCGTGATCGGGGTGGGGATCATCCTGCTGGGCCTGGTGGTCATGGCCGTGGTCTACAAGAAGATGCCCGGGTTCTTCCGCGGCGAGACACTCAAGAAGGACACCCCCGCGCTGGTGGTTCCGGAGTAGCCGCTGTTCCCCTCACGGTGCTTAAAACAGTACGGCCCGCTTGTGCGGGCCGTACTGTCTTGCTTTTGCCTCCGTCTACCTAGCGCAGGACGCCGGCCCCACGGGAAACGCTGACCATCTCCTCGCGGGAGACCACCTTGACACGCTCGCGCGCCACCGGTCCGGCCTCGGTGGCCGCTGCACCCAACGCCAACTCGTGGGCGTCCAGTTCGTTCCAGCCCTCCCACGAGGTGAATTCCACGCCGCGGGAGTCCAACAGCTCCACAATGGCGCCGGCGGCAGGGACAACGGCGGCCGGCAGTTCCGCGCGATCGGCCAGCAGGTGCGTGATGGTTTCCAGGGCGTCACCCTTCGTGTGTCCGATCAGGCCGACGGGTCCGCGCTTGATCCAGCCCGTGGCGTAGATGCCCGGCACTTGGGCGCCGTCGGTACCCAACACCCGGCCGCCGTCGTTCACCACAACACCGCGGCGGTGGTCGAATTCCACGTCAGGCAGGGCCGAGCCAAAGTAGCCCACGGAACGGTACACGGCCTGGACCGGGTACTCGATGAACTCACCGGTGCCGCGGGCGTTGCCCGTACCGTCGAGTTCATTGCGCTCGAACTTGATGCCCGTGACCAAGCCGCCCTCGCCGGTGATCTCCACCGGGTTGTGCAGGAAGTGCAGGTGCAGGCGGCGGGAGGCACCCGTGGTGGGATCGGCGGCGTCGTCGTCCTGTTCCACGAGCCAGTTGGTCAACGTGCCAACCATGGTCTTGATCTGGTTATTCTTCTTGACGGCTTCATCGGAGGCCTCGTCAAAGTCGAAGTCCTCCTCGTACAGGACGATGTCCACGTCGCGGGAGTGGCTGAGTTCGCGAAGTTCCAGCGGGGTGAACTTCACCTGGGCCGGGCCGCGGCGGCCAAAAATGTGCACGTCCGTGACGGGAGATTCTTTCAGGCCGGCGTAGACGTTGTCGGGGATCTCGGTGACGAGCAGGTCATCGGCATGCTTGGACAGCACGCGGGCCACGTCCAGGGCCACGTTTCCGTTGCCGATCACGGCAATCTCCTTGGCATTCAGGGGCCATTCGCGGGAAACATCGGGGTGGCCGTCGTACCAGGACACAAAGTCAGCGCCGCCGTAGGAGCCATCCAACTCGATGCCCGGGATGTTCAGGTCGGCGTCCTTAATGGCACCGGTGGCGAAGATGACGGCTTCGTAATGGGCCTGCAGATCCTCGAGGGTCAGGTCCGTGCCGTAGTCCACGTTGCCAAAGAAGCGGATGTCGCCACGGTCCAGCACCTTGCGGAGCGCGTTGACGATGCCCTTGATGCGGGGGTGGTCCGGGGCCACACCGTAGCGGATCAAGCCGTAGGGGGCGGGGTAGCGGTCAAAGAGGTCGATGCTGACCACCAGGCCGTTGCGCACCTCTTCACTCTTGGTGAGCATGTCCGCGGCATAGACACCGGCAGGACCCGAACCGATGACGGCTACGCGCAGGGGGCGTTCTTCGGTGCCTCGGGCGGCGGAGTTGTCGACGGACTCAGGAGTGCTTGCTGACACGGCTGTGCTCATTTCTTAAGGTAATAAGGAAAAAGGTCTATGTGCTAATTCTACGAGATGCTGCTGAGAGTTTCCCGCGTGCCGAAATAGGCTGTTGCCATTTCGGCCGGCGCCAGCGGGCTGACCCGCACCACATCACCGACGACGACGACGGCCGGGTTGCGCACGCGGGCCGCCTGGGCCTGGGCCACGATGGTGCCCAGGGTTCCGATGGTGACGCGCTGGTCCTTCGCGAAGCCGTTTTCGATGATCGCTACGGGGCAGTCGGCACCGCGGCCGGCAGCTTCGAGGATCGGCACGGAACGGTTGAGCGTCCCCACTCCCATGAGCAGCACCACGGTGTGGTCGCTGCCCTCCGGAACGTTGTCGAGTTCTTCGTGCCCGCTGATCAGGGTGAACGCCTTGGCCAGTCCGCGGTGCGTGACGGGGATGCCGGCCGCAGCCGGCACGCTGACGGCACTGGTGACCCCGGGAACCACCTCGACGTCAACGCCGTTTTCGCGGCAGGCGATGGCTTCCTCGCCACCGCGGCCCAACACGTACGGATCGCCGCCCTTGAGACGCACCACCCGTCTTCCGGCGAGGGCTTCGCGGACCAGGATCGCGTTGATTTCGGTTTGCGGGACCGGATGGTGGCCGGGAGTCTTGCCGACTTCGATGACGTGCACGTCCTCGCCCAGGTTTTCCAGCAGTCCGCGCGGGCCGAGCCGGTCGGCTACGACGACGTCTGCCTCCGCCAGCAGGCGCCGGCCACGGACTGTGATGAGGTCTTCGGCGCCTGGCCCGCCACCCACCAGGGCAACTGATCCGACTCGGCCGGCCCGGTATCTGCGCAACGGCAGTTCGCCGGTTTCCAGGGCTGCCGCGATGCCGTTGCGGATGGCGACGGCCCGCAAGGGGTCTCCCCCGGCGTTGACAGCAATCTTGACGTCTTCAAAGGTGGTCACGGCGGGCGTCCAGGCCGCGGATTCGGCTGCGTCGGAGTGGTTGACGGACCAGACGCGCTGCGCCTCGGCGTCGGCGGCCACGCGGGCGTCCGTCTCGGGGTTTCCACTGGCCGCGACGGAGAACCAGACGTTGTCCATGTCGGTGCTGCGGTATTCGCGTTGCTGCCACGTGACCAGTTTCGCTACTTCTTCGGCCGGGGCACTGAGCACGGGTGCCACCAGCGTCACCTGGGCACCGGCGTCGAGCAGGGCTTTGGCGCGTCGGGCTGCCACTTTGCCGCCGCCCACTACCAGGACGGGACGGCCCAGAAGCCGAAGTGAGAGGGGGTATAGATCCGCGATTGCCATGAACTGACCATAGGGAAACGGGCTGCCGGCGTTCAAGATGTTCGTTACACCAGTTCATGTGGCGTCACGCTGCGACATATTTGATGGTCGATTCCGCCCGCGGCGGTCGAGCCTGGGGCTACGGTCGTGGGGCCCCGCTGCGAGCTGCCGGCCGGTGGTCGAGCTTGGGG
>JBAUMA010000268.1:0-3812 GCA_049578485.1 Specibacter sp. | reverse complement strand
GCGTCGGACTGCCGTCGTCGGCCCTCATTGAGCGGTTCACCTCCGGCGGGCATGCGGACAACCTTCGCCAGGCGATCCACACAACCTTGGGCATCACGTGCCAGCTGGTGCCGGTCACCGGAGATGCGCCCTCTCCCGGAACGAGCGCTGAGCCAAACCCAAAAGGACTAACTGAACGACGCCCCACCGGGGCGCAGGGGCGCACTTCGTCCGGAATGACGCAGGCGGCAACTTCCGCTGCGCCGACGGCGACGCCTGCCCAGGCACCGGCGGGGATTACCGTCCAGGTCCCGGCGGGGATTACCGTCCAGGTCCCGAGCCAAACATCCGTAGCGGCACCGGCAGGAACCGTGGCAGCGGGGGCATCCCCCGCCGCCACCCCTGCGCGCGAGCCGGCCACCTCGGCACACGCTGCATCGGCACAGGCCGCCGATATTGCCGAGCCCATGACCGCAACATCCGATGGTCGTGTTACCGACGTCCCTGCGGTCCCCCGCGTTGCCGCGACGGCGGAGTTGGCACGAACACCAGCAGCAGTGGCAGCGCCTGCGTCGGCTCGCGACGCCGGCCCGGCACCCGTCGCCGAAATACCCTCAGCCCGGCATGGCGCCCCGGCCGCGGAGCCTGCACCCGCTGCAGAGCCTGCGCCGGCCACTGCCGCCTCGGGCGGAAAACCGTCCGGCCAGGCATCCCGGGTTTCCGAATGGGACGGCCCCGTCCCCGAGGAGCCCAGCTGGGACGACGAACCGCCCTTCGACGACTGGGCGCCGGAACCCGACAGCCACGCCACCGGCCCCAATGCCGTGCCTCACGAGGAATGGGCGGAATCACGCACAGCCGTCCCGGCACCGGGCATGCAGGCCGAAACACCCGCCGCATCGGTGGAAGGACGGTCCGCAGCATTGCCGGCGACCCCGTCGGTCGGCGAAGCAACCGCGACGCCCCCGGACGCCCCAGCCGGCCCCGGCGCGCCCGCCGAAGCGGCGCCCTACAGGCCCAAGGTTTCGCCCATTTCCGCATGGACCACGGGATGGGACTTGCCCAAACAGGCCGCGGCCGCCGTAACACCGGCCCCCGAAGAGCCGGCCGCGCCGCGCCGCAGCCAGCTTCTGGCCGCCCAGGCGCAGCAAACCGCGCCCGAGGAATCCCCGCAGGACTGGGGCGTCTCCCTGGGCGCCACCTCGCGCAACCGCGTGGCGGACCCCGGGTGGGGCGCCCCGGACAATGCACCCGACTGGGCCCAGCCCGGTGGGGAAAGCACTGCCGCCGGACAACCCGGCAATGCGCCCGTGCAGGCACAAGCAGGCAGCCGGCCCGGTGACACCAGTGCCACAGCCACCCCAACAGATATCCCCGCCAACCGGACCACCACCCCGGTCGACGCACCGAACCCGGCGCCCAACAGCGGCGGGATGGACGCGTCGGCGGAAACGGCGTCGAACCTTGCCGGCGACTCCGTCCCACAAGGGGTTCCGGGCGGGAAAATAAGCATGTACCAGCGCCTGTCCAACAGCCCGGAGGCGCAGGCCGGCCGGGCCCAGGCGCCCACCAAGGCTCCGGACGCCCCCTATGTGGAGGACGTGCCGAGCCCGGACGACGTCACGATTGAGGAATCCGGCGTAGTGGGCCAGGCCGCGGTGGAGCGTATCCTTGGCGGGGCATTGATTGAGGAACGCCCCCTCAACGGCGGCCGCTGACACGTGCCGCCCGCGCAACATTTTTGAACCAACAGACAAGAGGAACCGTGTACGAGGGAGCAGTTCAGGAGCTCATCGATGAGCTGGGGCGCCTGCCGGGCATTGGCCCCAAGTCCGCCCAGCGGCTCGCCTTCCACATTTTGGAGGCGGACACGGAGGACATGCAGCGGCTGGTCCGCGCCATCGTCACGGTGAAGGAGCGCGTGAAGTTCTGCACCGTCTGCGGCAACGTCACGGAGCAGGAACTGTGCAACATCTGCCGTGACGACCGCCGCGACCCCACGGTGATCTGCGTTGTGGAGGAATCCAAGGATGTGCTGGCGGTGGAGCGCACCCGCGCCTTCCGTGGCCGGTACCATGTGCTTGGCGGCTCCATCAACCCGATTGCCGGGATCGGCCCGGACCAGTTGCGCATCCGCGAACTGCTGACCCGGCTCAACGACAGCCAGATCACCGAGATCATCATCGCCACCGACCCCAACCTGGAGGGCGAGGCCACGGCCACGTACCTTTCCCGGATGCTCAAGACCATCGGCATTGCCGTGACTCGCCTGGCCTCGGGCCTGCCGGTGGGCGGGGACCTGGAATACGCCGACGAAGTCACCCTGGGCCGCGCCTTCGAGGGCCGGCGCAACGCGCTGACGTAGAAATCAAACGTACAGCAGTTGTCGATGTTGACTCACGGCATCGACAACTGCTGTACGTTCGCGACATGAAGGCGGGCGGCTACTCCGTGCGGGCGGCCAGCTCCGCGAGGCGTGCACTGGTGGGCGTGCCCGGCGTCGGAACATACAACACAAAGTGCAGTTCCGGGGCGTCGGAGGGCACCAGCCGGTGTTGTTCAAAAACCAGCTCGCCCACGGCCGCGTGCCGGAACACTCGGCGACGTGAGGCGAAGCCCTCCACATCCCGGTCCGCCCAAATCGCGGCAAACTCCCCACTGGCCGCCTGCAGCCTCGCCACCAGGGCCGTGTGCGCGGCGGAACCCAGCCGGGGGCCGGCCTCGGCCCTGAATTCGGCCACGAAATGCCGCGAAGTCTCCTCCCAATCGGGCAACAGCCGCCGCAGCTGCGGATCTGTGAAAATCAGCCACAGCAGGTTCCGATCCTCCGGCCCCACTTCGGCAATGCGCGAATACAGCAGCGTGTAGGCGTTATTCCACCCGGCGATCCCCCAATCCGGGGCCACGGCAAACGCCGGGAAGTCCAGGGCGTCCAGCAGTGCCTGCAGGTGGGCCGGCGCCGCCTCGATCGGCACCACCTCCTGTGTTGGCACGGTGGCGTAGCCGCCCATCGCCAACAGATACGACTGCTCGGCGACTGTCAGCCGGAGCACCCGGGCAATGGAGTCAAGGACTTGGCGTGAGGGGTTGATGTCCCGGCCCTGCTCCAGCCACGTGTACCAGGTGACACTGACGGCCGCGAAGGCGGCGATCTCCTCGCGCCGCAATCCAAGCGTGCGGCTGCGGCCAATGGGCGGCAGCCCCAGCTCGGCGCGGACCAGGTTGGCGCGGCGGTCACGCAGGAACTGGCCCAGCTCCCGGCGTCGTTCTTCATTCATTTCAACAAATCTAGCACTGCCACTACTAGTATCAGCGCCGTCTTCTCCAGCAAGCGTTCAGCTGGTTAACTGGTTTCATGCCTCCTTTACGTTCACGCACAGTCACCCACGGCCGCAACATGGCTGGCGCCCGCGCCCTCATGATGGCCTCCGGCGTCGCCAAGGCCGACATCGGCAAGCCGATTGTCGCCGTCGCCAACTCCTTCACCGAGTTTGTCCCCGGCCACACCCACCTTGCCCCCGTGGGCCGGATCGTCTCCGACGCCATTCACGAGGCCGGCGCCATTGCCCGGGAATTCAACACGATCGCCGTGGATGACGGCATCGCCATGGGCCACGGCGGCATGCTGTACTCGCTGCCCTCCCGCGACCTGATCGCCGACTCCGTCGAGTACATGGTCAACGCCCACTGCGCCGACGTGCTGGTTTGCATCTCCAACTGCGACAAGATCACCCCCGGCATGCTCATGGCCGCGCTGCGCCTAAACATCCCCACCGTCTTCGTTTCCGGCGGCCCCATGGAAGCCGGCCGCGTCACCATGACCGACGGCTCCA
>JBAUMA010000267.1:0-17780 GCA_049578485.1 Specibacter sp. | reverse complement strand
CTTCACGGTGGCCTTGGTGCCGACCGCGATGAAGGCGGGGGTCTTGATGGTCCCGTGCGGGGTGGCGATGGCGCCGGTGCGTCCCTGGAACTTCCCTCCATTGCGCTCGATCTCTTCGCCGGACGGCGCGCAGCTTTCGTTCAGCCGGGTGGTGACGCGGAAGCCGAATTCGCTTTGCGACGCCGGGCCCCCGGGTGCGGCGGGCGGCTCCGTGGCGGGCGTGGGCGCGATCAGGTCCGTGATGGTTTCTGGGGAGGGCATTAGTCCATTTTGCCAGTCTTTGCCCGGGTACAGGTCCAAAGGCGCCACGGAAAAGTTTTTCGCCGAAGTCCTACCCATCGTTCATTAGGTGTCCTTACCATGAACAGATTGGAAGTCTCATGGACAACGGTGCCCAAAGGAGCTGCTCATGTCCGCAACGAACATCACTCACGAAACACCAACCCGGGGGCCCGCAAAGCCATTGCCCTACATCATCAGCGGGGTCCTGCTGCTGGCGGCGATCGTCTTTCCGCTGCTCGTGCCCTTGTACGCGCATGCCGGGCCGAGTCTCTTCGGTTTCCCGTTCTTCTTCTGGTACCAAATGCTGTGGGTGCCTATATGTGCGGTGCTGATCGGCATCTCCTACTGGCTCATGACTGCCGAGGACAAGCGCCGTCGTGCGGTCCTGAAGGAGCAGCCCGTCCACAAGGGAAAGCACGACGCCGGCGGTGAGTCCCAGTGAACGCCGCACCTTTCGTTTTGGCCGGACCGGTGCCCATGGCGCCCGCGGCGGCGCGCGGCGTCGATGTGACAGCCCTCGTGGTGGTCATTGTGCTCTTTGTCCTGGTGGGGGTCATGGGGTTTTACGCGGCGCGGTGGCGCGGCGGGAGCAAGGACGGGCTGCATTCACTCGATGAGTGGGGCCTGGGCGGGCGCAAGTTTGGCTCCTGGATCACCTGGTTCCTGCTGGGTGGCGACCTTTACACGGCCTACACATTCGTGGCGGTACCTGCCGCCATGTGGGCTGCGGGTTCGGTGAGCGGGTTCTTCGCCGTGCCGTACACGATCGTGCTGTACCCGATCGTGTTCCTGCTCATGGCCAGGCTGTGGTCGGTGTCAAAACGGCACGGCTTTGTCACGACGGCCGACTTTGTGGGCGGGCGCTACGGCAGCAAGCCGCTGTCACTGGCGATTGCGTTGACGGGGATCGTGGCGACCATGCCGTACATTGCGCTGCAGCTGGTGGGCATCAAGGCCGTGCTGACGGTGCTGGGCGTGGGGAGCCCCGGCAATTGGCTGCTCAACGACCTCCCTTTGATCATCGCCTTTGTGGTGCTGGCCGCCTACACATACACGTCCGGGCTGCGCGCTCCGGCCATGATCGCGGTCGTCAAGGATGTGTTGATCTACCTGGCCGTAATTGTGGCCATCATCTACCTGCCGTCCAAGTTCGGCGGCTGGAACCACATCTTCGATGCGGCCCAGACCAAGATGACCACCGTGAACCCGGCCACCGGCAAGGTGCCTGGCCCGTTCATCCCGGGTGCCGACAGTTACGCGGCCTATGCCACGTTGGCGTTGGGATCGGCCATGGCCTTGTTCATGTACCCGCACTCCATCACAGGCGTGCTGGCCACCAAGAGCCGCAACACGATTCGCAAGAACGCCGCCGTGCTGCCCCTGTACTCCCTGGTGCTCGGCTTCCTTGCACTGCTGGGCTATGTGGCCATCGCGGCCGGAACCCGCCCCGTGGAGCTGGACGGCAAGACCATCAACCCCCAGCTGGTGGTGCCCCAACTATTCCTGGACAACTTCCCGTCCTGGTTTGCCGGGGTGGCGCTCGCCGCCATCGCCGTGGGTGCCCTGGTCCCGGCGGCCATCATGTCCATTGCGGCTGCCAACATGTTCACCCGCAACATTTACAAGGACTTCTTCAAGAAGGACGCCACGCCGCGCCAGGAAGCCAAGGTCTCCAAACTGGTCTCCCTGGTGGTGAAGTTTGGTGCCTTGATCTTTGTGATTGCCATGGACGCCTCCACCGCCATCAACATGCAGCTGCTGGGCGGCATCTGGATCCTGCAGACGTTCCCGGCGATCGTGGCCGGCCTGTACACGCGCTGGTTCCATAAATGGGCGCTCTTGGCCGGCTGGGCTGTGGGGATTATCTACGGTACGTGGGCGGCCTACAGTGTGCTCAACCCCGTGACCCACGCCCACTTCGGTGGCTCCATCGCGGCCATTCCCGGCACCAACGTCAAGGTGTACATCGCCATCACGGCGTTCGTGCTCAACGCCGTGATCTCGGTGGTGCTCACCCTGATCCTGCGGGCCCTGAAAGTGCCGGACGGCAAGGACAGCACCAGGGCATCTGACTATGGCGCCAACGAGGACGATCCGGAGGTCACTGCCTTTGCGGCCAGAAGCGTGGAGACACCGGGCCCGATTTTGTAGCGGACCCGGTCTTGTATCGGGCCTGGGGCTTATCCGAGGAAGGCTGGCTGCCCGGACGCTTACGCGTCCGGGTAGTGGGTCTCCATGAAGGAGTCCCACTGGGTGCCTATGGCATCCAGTGCGGCTGCGCCCAGTCCGTAGGTTGTGGCGATGACTTGGGCGCCGGGGTGCTCGCGCAGGCCCTCCACGGGTGCCTGGCGGGCCAGGATCAGCAGGCCGTCGCCGTGCTCGGCGTAGTCCGCCACCGTCAGGCCCACCTGGGCGTCCGTGCGGTACCAGACCTTGCCGGACAAGGTGGCGCCGGTGTTCAAGGTGACCTCGTACGGCTCACCGGGTTCCGGCAACCAGCCGGTGTCGATGCCGAGGGCGTCCCACAGATTGGTGTTGGATGCGCTGGTGCCGTCCACAAAAACCGTCCGCCGGGGCGTGTGCGGGTGTCGTTCCAGGGCGAACTTCAACTGTTGCAGGAACATGGTCCAGCCCTCGGTGATGTCCGAGTCATATTTGGCCCATTCACCCGTGGCGACGCCGCGGGTCAGGGTCAGCACGGTGCCGTCGGGATGGGGCTCCAGCGTGAAGACGTCGCCCATCTCCAGATCCAGGCGCAGATGGTTGGCTCCTTCTGTGACGTCGCTGAAGTAGATTTGCCGGATTTCGTCGTCCAGGCCTTCCATCTGCCAGCCGTGCCACTGGGCCACCCGGGCCGGTTCACGCAGCATGAGCCAAACCTGTTCGGCGTCGGCGTTGATGCGAACTGAGAGCTGGTTCGTGTCCATGAAGCGTAATCTACGCCGGATCGCCGGACGGGGCTAGTTCCCCAGCCAGGCGGTCACCGGATCTCGGCGGATTCGGTTAGCGGCCCAAGCCTGCGTAGGAGATCGCCTGGCGGACCAGCGCGCCGCGGCCGCCCACAAATTCGGCCTGCACGCCGGGGCTGAGGACTTCCTCCGGGGTCATCCACGTCAATTCCAGCGCGTCCTGGCGGGGTTCGCATTCGCCCGTCACGGGGATCACGTAAACCATGGCCACGGCATGCTGGCGTTCGTCCGTGAAGCCGGTTTGCGATGGCGACGGCAGGTATTCGGCTACGGTGAACGGCACGGGGCTGACGGGCAGCTGCGGGAACGCCAGCGGACCCAGGTCCTTCTCAATGTGTCGGATCAGCGCGGCCCGGATCGTCTCCCGGTACAGCACGCGGCCCGACACCAGGGTGCGCACCATGGAGCCTTCGTCGTCGGCCTGCAACAGCAAGCCCACCTCGTTTACGTAGCCGAGGGAGTCCAGGCGCACTGGCACCGCCTCCACGTAAACCATGGGGAGGCGGTTGCGGGCCTCGTACAGGTCCTCGTCGGACAGCCAGCCGGGGTAGGGATCAGGGGTGCGCACGCTCATGTATCAGTTCTACCCCATGAACCTTGCCGCCGGCGCTTCGGGACCTATTGGACATGCGCGGAGCGCAGGATCCGCAGGGCCGTCCCGCCCGGAGACTGCACCGCCAGGGTGTGTCCGTCGTGCTGTTCCGGCCGAACGCCCGCATCGGCGAGTCTGCTGGCGAGGGCGGCAAGGTCGCCGTCGTACTCAAAACAAAGTTCGACGCCGTTCAGCCCGGCCGGGTGCGTGGCCGTCAGCCCACCGTTCTTGGCGCGGAACAGGCTGCGGCCGCCTGGCGCGTCGGTAACGGGGCGGGCGCCGATGTCGGCCAGCACCTTGCGGGCGCCGGCGTCGTCGGTGGTGTGCCACAGCTGCAGCACCGTCAGGGCGCCCGCAGTCATGGGGGTCTCTTGGGGGACGGGATCGGCCAGGAATGTGGTGCCGTCGGGGGAGGTGACGCGGGCGGTGGGGCCGTGCCGGGAGTCAAGCAGCTCGGCGTGCGTGCCGTCGGCCAGGGTGCGGCGGACAAAGATCTCGCGGTCCCGGATCTCAAAGCCGAGGGCAGTGGTGCCGTCCTCGGGGCTGCCCGCCGGAACCCGGTGCAGGCCCACCTTGCCGTTGCCGGAATCAAAAACCCGCCAGTCGCCGTCGTCCTGCATGCAGCGCAGTCCCAGCGACGTGAGCAGGGCGGAGAATTCCTCGAGCCGGGAGGTGAAGTGGAGGGGGCGGACGCGCAGCATGGACTCTCCGAAGTTGGTGGTGTGTCCACGGTAGCAATGCGGGGACGCCGGACGGGAACTATTGTTGACGCAATGATTGAACTTCCCGAACTTCTGGTCCCGGATGCGGTCGCGTGGCGGGACTGGCTGCTGGAAAACCAGGCGTCGAGCCCAGGTGTCCGGCTGGTGCTGCATAAAAAGGGTGGCACCGTCACGGCGCTCGATTATGCGGCGGCCCTGGATGAGGCGCTGTGCTTTGGCTGGATCGACGGCGTGGTGGGCAAGCGCGACGACGAGTCCTTTGTTCGCCGCTTCACCCCGCGCACCAAGGCCAGCAAGTGGTCCAAAATCAACGTCAGCCACTTTGACAGGCTGGCCCGGGACGGGCGGATGACTCCGTCGGGTGTGGCCGCAGCGGATGCCGCCAAGGCGGATGGCCGCTGGGAGGCCGCCTACGCCGGGCAGGCGAGCATGGAAGTTCCTGCAGACCTGGCAGTCGCGATCGCCGCCGCCGGTCCCGGGGCGCAGGCCATGTTCGATGTCCTCACCGCAACCAACCGTTACGCGTTCCTGTACCGCATTGCCAATGTCAAGACCCCGGCCGCCCGGGCCGCGAACATCGTACGTTTTGTGGCGATGCTGGAAGCCGGCGAAACCTTGTACCCGCAGAAGCGCCGCGCCGCTGCCGGGGGCTGACGCTCGTTTGAACCGGCCTTATTCGTTCGGGCTGCGGTCACATGCTTCCTGGTTCGATGCGGCGCCAGCTGTGGCTGGCCGTCCAGGATTGTGGGTCGAACTCGAAGTAGCTGCCCTGGCCGGGTTGATCGTGTTCGCGGCTGATGGGTCTGCCCATGAGGTTGCAAAGGAGCAGGGTGCCCACGGCCCCGTGGGCGACAAAAGCGGTTGAAACGGTGGTGCCTGAGCTGAGTTGGCGGATAGCGGAAACAATTCGACGCTGCGCCTGTGCAGCTGTCTCCCACCCACGAATACTGACGTTGGGGCGGGCAAAAAACTGGTTTGCCGTTGCCTCGAATTCGATCGGGGGAAGAAACCCTGTCGAGGAACGATCGTTCTCGCGTAGACGGGCATCGGTGGTGAAGGCGAGTTCGCTCGGGCCGGCGAGGATCTCCCCAGTTTGTTTCGCCTTCTGCTCTGTGCTGGTGATGATGCGGCCAAGTTCATTTGTCCAACGAAAGCTGGTGAGGTGTGCAGCCCGGTCGCGGCCGACCGCAGACAGATTCCACTCCCCAATCGGAGCATGAGGATCCACCTCGACTTCGGGGTGGGTAATGAAATAGGACGGCATGGCCTCAAGGTATCTGAGGTTTGGGAACGAGACACCGATTTCGCCGCCAGCGGGCGAGCCGTATGTCAAGGGGAACGTTCGCCGTTGCTGCTGCCCCGATTGGCCCGGGGTTAGCCGCGTGTGGCGCGATCGTGAATAGTGACGGCGTACCCGTCGGGATCCTGAAAGACGAATGTCATTCCGAACGGGCCCTCGAAGGGGTCCCGGAGGATGGTTGCACCAGCTGCCGCGACAGCCTGGTGCAGGGCGACAGCCTCAGGGTCATGCAGCCAGAGCGCGACGCCGAGCCCGATTTTACCGGATTCAAGATCCACTCCCGGTTCGGGCTCGCGAACCGCGAAGGTCGGCTGAGTGTCGAAGACGACCGCGTGTGGAGGAGAGAAGGGCGCCCGCCGCAGACCGACGGTGTCCTCGTAGAACGCCGCGGCCCTCTCGAGGTCGCGAACCTGCAGGGCAATGAAATCGGGACCGGTGACGGCCATAATAATTCTCCTTCTATGTAAGTTTCCTTACATTCAACTCTATGTCAGAATACTTACATGGTCAACAGAGAACAGCAGCTCGGATATGTGGTGAAGCAGGCCCAATCGTTGCTTCGCCTTCGCATGGAGGAAGCGCTGCACCCCTACGCCCTCACTGTTTCCCAATACTCGTGCCTTCACCACCTACGTCGCGAGCCGGGTGTCTCCGCTGCGGGTCTGGCCCGCGCCACGTTCATGACGCGCCAGTCCATGAACTCGATGCTGCAGCACTTGCTCGAGCGTGGATTGGTCGAACGCCCGTCCCGCCCCGAGTCCGGCCGCGCTTTGCCGACCGCACTTACGGCGGCGGGTGTTGACCTTCTCTCCGCCGCGCAAGCCGAAGTGGACGGAGTCGAAGAGCGGATGCTTTCGGGACTTGGCCCGAGCGAGCGCATCTCGCTCGCGCACGGGCTCAACTCCTGTGTCAAGGCGCTGGGAGGCTGACTTTGTGCGAGGGCCGCCCACATCCGAAGCGGCGCGTGCGGATTGAAATTTTTGCGGCGTCGACGGCGGCGGTGTGGTTGGCCCTCGGTCCGAGACTGCTCAGATTGTGAGAATTACGGGGCCGTCGTCCGTGATGGCAATGGTGTGCTCGGTGTGCGCCGTGCGACATCCTGTTGCGCTTCGCAGCGTCCACCCGTCGGGGTCGGTGATGAGCTCGGCGGTGTCGGCCATGATCCAGGGTTCAATGGCCACCAGCAAGCCGGGGCGGAGCTGGTATCCCTGGCCCGGGCGGCCCATGTTGGCGATGTGGGGATCTTGATGCATCGTCGAGCCGACGCCGTGACCCCCGAAGTCGGTGTTGACGGCAAAGCCGGCAGCCGTCAGGACAGACCCAACTGCGTGGGAGATGTCGCCAATTCGCGCTCCGGGACGCGCCGCCGCGATCCCGGCGTCGAGGGCCCGCTGAGTCGTCTCGATCATGAGCGAGTCCAGGGGGCTCGACGGCGCTCCGACGATGAAACTGATGGCTGCATCGGTGACGATCCCATCGAGGGATGCGGCCAGGTCAAGAGTGAGAAGGTCGCCATCCTTGAGGGCGTAGTCGTGGGGCATTCCGTGCAGCACGGCGTCGTTGACTGATGTGCAGATGAAATGCCCGAAGGGGCCGTCGCCGAACGAAGGATCGTAGTCGACGTAGCTGGACTTGGCGCCTGCCGCGGCAATCATCCCACTGGTCCACAGGTCAATTTCCAGAAGGTTTGTGCCGATTTTGACCCGTTCTTTCAGGCTCTGTAGAACCGAAGCGATAAACCTCCCGCTCATCTTTGCCCGCTGTAGTTCAACCGGGCTGAATAATTCGATCATGCGCGTCCCTTTCCAAGACTCCAATAACTATACCGGTAATGTTATACCGGTACTATAGTTGGAGTCATGGTCAGACTTCCACTCACAGCCGACGAGGTTGAACGCGGGCAACTGTTGGGGACGCTGCTGCGTCGAGCCAGGACCGATCGCTCCATTTTTGCGGTGGCGGTGGCCGCGGACATATCGCCGGAGACACTTCGAAAGATTGAAACCGGTCGCATAGCCACGCCCGCGTTTTCCACGATCGCGGCCATTGCTGGGGTGCTCGGTCTTTCGCTTGACGAAGTGTGGTCCGCAATCAACCCGGCACCCGAGGCACCCAGCGGCGAGCTTGTATCGGACCAGCAGCGGGACCGTCTGGCGTCCTAAAGTTCCCTGCGAGCCTTGGTTCCCCAGTGCATGCGCGGCCGCTTCCCACACCTGACGATGACAGCCGCGGGCCCTGAGCGGAACGGTGGTGCGGCGTTAGAGCGCGAATTGAGGCAGAACGGTGGAGCAGGCAGAGCACGAGGAGATCGCGCGAGCGTTGAGGGAACATCCCGCTGGGAAGGGGGTTGCCTTCAATATTGTTCTCACGGTGCTTGAGATCGGCGGCGGCATTGGGGTCTTTCACCTTGCCAAAAGCGTCGGTGCTAGTGACGTTGCGGCCTACCTGGCCGGAAGCATAGCCCCGGCGCTGGGAGGGCTGGTGGTGTGGGTCCGCTCGAGAAAGTTCAGTGGCGCCTCAGCGGCGACGTTCGCCTTCGTCGCCCTGTCGGCGGTTGTGGCAGCGGTGGTGGGCAGAACTGATCCAAAATTGCTGCTTTACAAGGACTGCGCAACGACGGCGCTGATTGGTGTGGTGTTCGGCTTGTCATGCGTGTTGATGCCGCGCCCCTTGGTTTTTTATTTCGCCCAGCGGTACGGCACGGACGGCACCCGCGAGGGGATGTCGGCGTTCGATAAAATGTGGGTTGCCTACCCGGGTTTTCGCCGTGGCATGTACCAGATCAGCATCCTCTGGTCGGCGATATTCCTCGTCCAGGCATGCACAACGGCCGCGATCATCGCTTCCATGACCTTCTCAGCAGCCTACAACTGGAATCAAATTCTGCCGATCGTCTCGTTCGTTGTGGCGATGGGCCTGACGGTGGTCATCAGCCGACGTGGCCAACGGGCCGGCCGCCAGGCTGCTGCAGCCGCCGATCGGCGAGACAACGCCCCCTGAACAAGTCAACGACGCTCCTAGGATGGCCGGGCTGCCAGTCCGGCGTCTTCTTCCCCCTCAACCGAATCGCAGCTCTGACTTGTCTGGCGGGCGTCGGTTGGACCCTGTCTAAGGGAGGACTGGTGAATGTAGGGTGTTGAGCAATGTCCCATTCGCGCCGGTCTCTAGGAGTTGGCGACTATGAAGGAACTTCGAAAGATGCCCTTGTGGGCGATCGTGCTCTCCCTTTGTGTGGCCGCAGCGACAGCTACTTTTGCCGTCGTCGGTCTCATTCACACGCTAACCGGTGCCGGGGCCACGCAAGTCTTTTTTGACGTCTTGATTGCCGGTGCGCTGGCGCTCGGCGCGTGGTCCGTCGCAGTCAAGGGAAACCCTGCGCTATCGAGGCATCGTGACGCCCCGCCCAACCGGCGGAGCCCCCTCGAGTGGTGACGTCGGCGCGGTTTGCACGATCGGCCATTATCCGGCGGATTGCTCGCTCAGACGCGCAGCCCCACCCTCGCGCCGTATAACTGGCCAGCACACCTTGGTGGTCGGTTGGCCATGGCGCATCGGCCAGCACCAAGGGGTCCTTTCCAGACTCGACCACCCGCTGATTCCGCACAGACGATGCTCGCGGGCCACGTGAATCCAGGATGCCTGACGGGGGTGGCGCTGCTGGGACCGGTACGCATCCATGAATCCGGCTTCCTTCAGCGACTGCGTCGAACCACAGCGCAGAACTACACCGTTGTGGTCGAAAAGCCCTGTCGGGTGAAGACGCGACAGAAGGATCCGCCCGGAGGCCGTGAATGGGTCTAGCCGGTTCCCTGGCACTCGCCTAGGGTGGGGATTGGACGAAAGGAGCACTCCATGAAGAAAATCCTCATGGTACTAACTAGCGTTTCCGAGATCGGCGATACGGGAGAGAAGACCGGCTACAACGTGGCAGAGGCCGCACATCCATGGAAAGTCTTCAAGGATTCCGGGCATTTCGTCGACTTCGCGTCCATCAAGGGCGGCCAGCCCCCTCGCGACGAGGTGGACTCCGACGACCCCATTCAGCTTGCCTTCACGAAGGACGAGGCCACGAGCGCCGGCCTCTACAACACTGCCCGCGTCGACGTCGTCGATCCTGGGCAGTACGACGCCGTCTATCTCGTGGGCGGCCACGGCACCATGTGGGACTTCCCGGACAGCGAGGGCCTGGCGAACCTGGTGGCCAGCGTCTACAACGCCGGCGGCCTGGTGGGTGCGGTCTGCCATGGACCGGCCGGATTGCTGAACGTAAAACAAAAGAACGGGCTCAATCTCGTCCAAGGCAGGAGGGTGGCTGCCTTTACGAACGACGAGGAAGTTGCCGCAGGGAAAGACAAGGTCATCCCGTTCTTCCTGGCCGACCGGCTTGAGGAAGCGGGTGCAACCCTCGTCTCCGCGGACGTCTTTGAGGAGATGGTTGTGGTCGACGAGCGGCTCGTGACAGGCCAGAACCCTGCGTCAGCGGCCGGCGTGGCCAAGGAAATGGAGAAGCTCTTCGCAGAGGTCATCCACCATGAAAAGGCCGAGGAACAGCACGAGGCGGAAGCCCTGCGTGCCGAGAAGGACGCCGAGAAGAACGCCAAGAAGAAGGCATCGGCAGACTCGGAGCACCACTAGTCACAGTGCATTGAAACTTCAGGGCCGCGCCGATGAGGGGCGGCCCTGAAGTTTCCGCATTAAGGTTGTCCTCCCTCGCCAATGAGCAATTCAAGCTAGGCCACGTGCGGTGCAGGATTTAGGCTGGGTTCATGATCGAGCTGCCCGAATTGCTGGTTCCGGATGCTGCCACCTGGCGTGGCTGGTTGTTGGAAAACCATGCCACCAGTCCGGGTGTCCGGCTGGTGCTGCACAAGAAGGGTGGCACCGTCACGGCCCTGGACTATGCGGGCGCGCTGGACGAGGCGCTGTGCTTTGGCTGGATCGACGGCATCATCGGCAAGCGCGACGGCGGCAGCTACTTCACGCGGTTTACGCCCCGAACACGGACCAGCAAGTGGTCCAAGAACAATGTGGACAACGTTGCCCGCCTTTCCCTGGCCGGCCGGATGCACCCGGCAGGCGAGGCGGCGGTTGCCGCCGCCCAGGCGGACGGGCGTTGGGAGGCCGCCTATATTGGGCAGGCGGATGCGAAGCTGCCGGAGGATCTGGCCAAGGCAATCGCGGCAAATCCGCAGGCTCAGGCCATGTTCGAGGTGCTCACTGCCGTCAATCGCTACGCCTTGATCTACCGCACCGGCACCGTGAAGAACCCTGTCGCGCGGGCCGCAAAGATTGCCGGCTTTGTCCAAATGCTCGCTGCCGGCCAGACGCCGCACCCGCAAAAACGCCGTCCGTCCTGAACGGCATTGAGGGCCCGATTCAGCGGCGGACTCCGGCGTCGCCGTCAGAGTGAAGACGGAAAAAGATCGCCCGCAGGGAGCCGCTTGGGGTCCCCGGTGCGTGAACACTCGGGAAACATTCGGAAAAATGCGTCACCATTGACGGGTGACTTCATCCATTTCCGCCCCGGCGGCCCCGTCCAATCAACGCTGGCGCTATGCGCGGGCCCTGCTGCTGGTGCTGGGCGGAGGCATGTTGTTTGCCTTGGACCTGCTGGCCGTGACCACCAAAACCGGGATCGCCGTGTGGGACATGCCGGTCCACAACTGGTTCCTGGCCCACCGCTCCGGAGCCGTCACCTGGCTGTGGGAATCAATCACCACGCTGTCCTCACCGACCTACCTGACCATCCTGGGCCTGGTCTTCGCCGCATTGTGGGCCGTGGTGCGCCGTGAAATCTGGCGGCCCGGGCTCCTGCTGGGTGGAATGGCCCTCGCCGTGGCCGTGTCCTTTGTCATCAAGCACGCCGTGGCCCGGCCGCGTCCGCCGGCCTCCGGTTTCATGATGGGCCCGGACGATGCGTTTTCCTTTCCCTCCGGCCACACCCTCGGAGCCGCGGTCTTCATCCTCGCACTGGGCTATCTGCTGCTGTCCCGGCACCCCACGGTGTGGGGGCGGATCGGGGCGGTGGCCGCCGCCGTCGTGCTGGTTCCTGCCGTGGCCGCCAGCCGGCTTTACCTGGGCTACCACTGGTTGACGGATGTCTGCGGGTCCATTTCCCTGGCCATCGCGCTGCTGGGGCTGGTCATTGCGGTGGACACGTGGCAGCCGCTTCGAGGATGGTCCAGCGCTGAACGGCGGCGGAAAGGATGGCCGGCCCCGGCCCTGTAAGCACCGCAGCGGTGCCCACCACCAGTCTCGACGCCGTTGCCCGCGACTCCTCGGGCAGGCGCCCGTCACCGGCGGCCACGGCCAGATAACGACACAGGATGCCCGTGAACAAGCTGCCGTCGCCGCCCGTTTCCAGGCGAAGTCCCGCCTGACCGGGCACCGTCAAATGCTGCCCGACGGCGGCGATCAGCTCCGCCGCCTGGTCCACGTACCGCGGGTGGTCCAGATCAAGGAGCGCGGCCAGGATGGGTCCCTGGTTGTAGGTGAAGACGGTGGATTCCACGTCCCGGCCGGTGGTGGAGGGGTGGATGCCGTCCAGGTACAGGCCTTGGACGGGGTCGAACAATTCGGTGCGCAGCCAATCCGCCAGTGACCGTGCCAGGGCCAGGTCTCCCGTCCGGGCAAAGTGCAGGGCGGCGGGGCCGTTGGCGGGCGTGTTCTTGAAGTCCCGCTTGCGCGACCAGTAAATGCCGCCGCCCAGGACGTCGTCATGCGCGCGGTGTAGCTGGCCGGTCAGGGTGGACACCGCGAAGGACGCTAAGCGGCCCGGCCTGCCCGTGGCGGCCAGGGAAAGTGCGTTGAGTCGTCCGGCCGCGAGCGCCAGCCAGGCCATGTCGTCGAAATAATGGTTCGGGAAGCGGCCAAAGTTGCGCAGCAGGATCCCGCGCAGGAGGCCGTTGGCCAAGGAAACCGCGTGCCGGGCGCCCTGCTCGTTGCCGGTTCGCAGGGCCCGGAACCCCGAATCGAGCACGGCATCCAGATAATGCGCCTGCCACCAGTAGTGCCATTCACGCCACGGCAGTTGATGCGGTGCGGCGGGAGTGGCTATTGCGCCAATCCAGGTCAGCGGCAGGCCCATGAGCCGGTGGCCGAAACGGGCGTGCACGTCCGCGGCGGCCCGCTCCGCCAGCGCACCCCAGTCGCTTGCTGTGCCGCCTTGGCTTGTGGAGTCCCCGCCATTGCCCGTCATGGACTCAAGCGTACTGACTGTGGGCTCCGGGGCAAGGTCCATGGTGCTTATCCCGTTCCCAAAGCTCCGAATTCAGTTAGTATGCATTAACGCAGTTTTCACGGCGCGCCTCTGCTCTCCGGCGCCGGCAAACCTCAACGAGGAGGAACCATGGAAATTTCAAACAGCGGCACGGTCGCGCTCATCACCGGCGCCGCGTCGGGCTTGGGTGCCGCAACGGCGCGCCGGCTGCATGAGTCGGGGGCCGGCGTCGTGCTGGTTGACCTGCCCTCCTCCAACGGTGCGGAGCTTGCCGCCGAACTGGGGGAGCGGGCGGTGTTTGCCCCGGCCGACGTCACCAGCGAGGACCAGGTCCGGGCCGCGGTCGCCGCTGCCGCCGGGCTGGGAACGCTGCGGATCGTGGTGAACTGTGCGGGCATTGCGACGCCGGGCAAGGTGCTCGGGCGCGACGGCGTTCTGCCGCTGGAGCAGTTCAGCCGGGTCATCCAGATCAACCTGATCGGTACCTTCAACGTGGTCCGGCTGTGTGCCGAGGCCATGGCCGCCGCCGATCCGCTGGAGGGCGAGTTTGGCCCGGAGCGGGGTGTCATCGTGAACACTGCCTCCGTGGCGGCCTTCGACGGGCAGATCGGCCAGCCGGCCTACGCGGCGTCCAAGGGCGCAGTGGCCGCCATGACCCTGCCGCTGGCCAGGGAGTTGGCGCGCTCCCTGATCCGCGTCATGACGATTGCGCCCGGGATCTTTGAGACCCCCATGCTGGCGGGCTTGCCGCAGGCTGCACAGGATTCGCTGGGGCAGCAGGTCCCCCACCCGTCCCGCCTGGGCAAGCCGGCCGAATATGCGGCCCTCGTGGAGCACATTGCCGCGAACGCCATGCTCAACGGAGAGACCATCCGCCTGGACGGCGCCATCCGGATGTCGCCCAAATGACAGCACTGGGTGATTTGCCGGCCGCGGACTTTTACGACTACGAGTCCCTGCTGACCGACGCCGAGGCCACCAAGCTGGCGCAGTTGCGGGAGTTCCTGGCCGCCGAGGTGGCCCCGTACGCCACCGACTGGTGGAACAACGCGGAGTTCCCGGCGCACATCCTGCCCAAGATTGCTGCGCTGGAACTGGCCGCACCGGACCGGCGCAAGTTCAGCCACCTGTTCACCGGGCTGGTGGTGGCGGAGATGACCCGCGCCGACACCTCACTGGCCACGTTCTTCCTGGTCCACCACGACCTCTTCGTCCAGGCGCTCAACGACTTTGGTTCCGAGGACCAAAAGGCGCGGCTGCTGCCGGACGCCGTGGCCCTGCGCACCACCGGCGCTTTTGCCCTGACCGAGCCCGACCACGGCAGCGATGTGGCCGGCGGCATGGTCACCACAGCCCGGAAGGTCCAGGACGACGCCGGCACCCACTGGGTGCTCAACGGCGCCAAGCGCTGGATCGGCAACGGCACCTTTTGCAGCCACATGCTCCTGTGGGCCAAGGACGCCGACACCGGCGAGGTGCGCGGCTTCATCCTGGACGCCTCCCTGCCGGGCGTGGTCCGTACCAAAATCGAGAACAAGATTGCGCTGCGGACAGTGCAAAACGCGCGCATAGTGCTGAGCGACGTGCGAGTTGAGGAGCGGGACAGGTTTTCCGGGATCGGTTCCTTCGCGGATACGAACAAGCTGCTGCGCTCCTCCCGGATCTCCGTCGCGTGGCAGGCCGTGGGGCAGCAACTTGCCGCGTTCGACGTGGCCCGGGCCTACGCCGTCGAACGGCATCAATTCGGCAAGCCGCTGGCATCGTTCCAGATGATCCAGGCGCAGCTGGTGAAAATGCTCGGCAACGCCAGCTCCTCGCTGGCCCTCATGGTCCGGGTGGCCGGGTTGCAGGACAGGGGTGGCGACGGCGACGCCGGCATGGCCCAGGTGGCCCTCGCCAAGGCGCACACCACGGCCGCCATGCGTGAGAGCGTGTCCATGGGCCGGTCCATCTTGGGCGGGAACGGCATTGTCACCGACTACAAGATGGCCAAGATCTTCGCCGACGCCGAGGCCATTTACACCTACGAGGGCTCGCACGAGATCAACACCCTCATCGCCGGCCGCGCCATCACGGGAGTCTCCGCGATCGTGTAGGACCGGGCAGGAATGCCGGCTTGGCCGCCGCATTCAGTGGGGGACTGGGCCGCTACTTCCGCGGGTCGCGCTCGCCGGCCTCGATGGGGGCGTCGATTCGGTTGCCGTCCACGGGTGCCGGGCAGGTGCCGAAGTCGGTGAACGCGCTGGGGTAGTTGATGGCCCGGTTGAAGTCCACCACCACCGTGTTGTCCGGGCGGGGCTTGGTCAGTTCCAGCTTGCGCCAGTGGGAGCTGGTGACGTTGTTGGTGTCGTCAAAGAATGTGACGATCAGCGAGCCCAGCTGGCCCGCCTCGGCGGCCAGCCGGTAGCTGGTGCCGTTGAGTTCAAACACCACATCTCCCACCGTGACGGCAGTGCCGGGCACCTCCGGGTTGGCCGTGGAAATGTCGATGGTGTGCGGCTCCGCGTAACGCTCAAAAGTGCCCGTGAGCACCAGCTCCGGGTTGTAGCCGAACGCCGGAACGCCCTGGAACCCTGTCAGCGTGGGGGACTGTGCATCCCGGGTGCGGATCATGTAGCGGTTGGCGCGCATGCCCAGTTCCACCACCACGGAGCCGAATTGCACCCACATCAACGACGCCTCGTTCTCCAGCGAAGCCGAGATGGTTCCCGCGACAGCTTCGCCGCTCGAGACCAGCGTGAGGCCGTCCTCGGCACCCACGGTGAGGGACGCCGTCGTGCCGTCAGTGCTCCACTGCCCGGGAAGCCCTTCAAGTTCGGCCGGCGCCGACGGGAGCCATTGGAAGGAGGTGAGCGTCAGCCAACCGTGCTCGGTGGCCAGGGCGGTGGCGCGGCCGGCACGGAACCGGTCCCATCGATCGGTGAGGCGGGTGAGATCGGCGGTTTGTACAGTCAACGGTGCTCCTAAAATGCCCGGCAGGTGTGCGGTTCCACCCACTGTAGGCACAACGGGGAGGTGCCGGCGGGTATTCCGGCTGGGGCAGGTTGCGGCAGGAACACCATTCCATAACGAAGTTGACAAGATTTGACCAAACCCGGTCGACCACATTTATCCGGGATACATTGCACATGTACCCGAACTTGGGAGGCATCGCTTCCTGACGTTGGACAATTGCATTGGGGGGTCCAACGATGGAGAACGGCAAGGCACCATGGCCCATAGTGCGGGCACTCCCCGCCGCGCGTGCCATCGTGGCGGGTGGCGCCGTCGGGATCTGGTGAAAGAATGGATCCATGGCTACAAACACCAATCTCAATAAGGACATGGCACGTTTTGAACTGGGCAGCGTAGCTCAACTCGAGGACCGGCGCTCGCAGCTGACGCTCACACGGGACTACGCGGCTGCGCCGGTTGCCGTCTGGGCCATGCTGACCGACGCTGACAAGACGCCCATGTGGTGGTGCAAGATCCGCGGTGCAGCCCGCACGGGCTCCTCTTTCGACCTGAAGTGGCTCAACGTCAAGGACGAGGGCCACGGCATCGAGACCGACTGGTGGAACGGGCGCGTCGTGGAGGCGCAGGAGCCGCACGTCCTGGAGGTCACCAACGCCATGCACGGCACCATCCGGGTGGAACTGTCCGCTCATGGCACGGGCACCAGGATGGTCTTCACCAACACCATTTCCGTCCCGGAAGAAGTGGTGCTGATGTCGTTGGCCGGTTGGCACGTGCACTTGGACCACTTGCAGGAAGCCCTGGACGGCAAAAGCGTGGACTGGCCGCACTGGTGGGATGACTTTTACCCGTGCTGGGAGCAAATCCACGCCGCCTATGCCGCCGCGCAGGGCTAAACAGGACCGACACTATTTGAGACGGATTGGCCCGTGTGAGAGCCCGCACAGTAGTATCCAAACGGCCCCATCTTTAGGCCCCGCCGTATTCAGCGCAGCATACGAGCCCCCGGATTCACCGACCGTAAGGACGCTGCCCCATGAGCCAAGACCCGACCACCGCCCCGCTGGGATCCATTCAGGATCCCGCCGAGGACTCCGACCTTCGCCGTGACGTGCGCCGCGTCAGCACGCTGCTGGGCGAGTCGCTGGTCCGCCAGCACGGCCCGGAACTGCTCGCCATGGTGGAGCAGGTCCGGCTGCTGACCAAGGAATCCAAGGAGGCCGCCCGCGGGGAAACCGGCACAGGCCCGTGGAGTGCCAACGACGTCGCCGAGCAGGTCCGCGAGGTCCTCTCGACCCTGCCACTTGAGCAGGCTACCGACCTGGTCCGTGCCTTCGCGTTCTACTTCCACCTGGCCAACGCCGCCGAGCAGGTACACCGTGTGCGCAGCCTGCGCTCCCGCGCCGAAAAAGACGGCTGGCTGGCCAAGGCCGTCACGGAAATCGCCGAACAAGCCGGCGTCGAAGCCCTGCAAAAAGTGGTTGACGAGCTCGACGTACGCCCCATCTTCACGGCCCACCCCACCGAGGCCTCGCGCCGTTCGGTGCTGGATAAGATCCGCAAGCTCTCGGACATCCTGGCCACCCCTTCTGAGGAAGGCAGCAGCGCTCGCAGTCGCCAGGACCGCAAGCTGGCCGAGATCATCGATCAAATGTGGCAGACCGACGAGCTGCGCAAGGTCCGTCCCACGCCCATGGACGAGGCACGCAACGCAATTTACTACCTGAGCAACATCCTCACC
>JBAUMA010000266.1:0-10544 GCA_049578485.1 Specibacter sp. | reverse complement strand
CGCCAGGCCCGCCCCGCCGTGCCCCCGCGCCCGCTGCCGTGCCTGCCCTGGCGCAACCTTCGCCCCGACACCCGCCGCGGCCCGCCAAACGCATGGGCAGTATTCGCTTAGCACCCCTCGAATGAGTCGCGGGGTGCACCACCCCCGCAACTTTTGCGCATTTCGCGCGTTCGAAAGGTTTTCCCATGCGTTTCACCCGTACCCTCAAGACCATCCTTGCCCTCGGCGCCACCGCCGGCCTGATGACCCTGGGCCTGGGCGCCGCCTCAGCCCATGTCGACGCCACGCCCACCGACACGGCCGCCGGCAGCTACACCCTGCTCACGTTCTCGGTTCCGCACGGCTGCAGCGGCTCGCCCACCACGAGCCTGAAGATCACCCTGCCGGAGGAACTGAACGACGTGACCCCCACGGTCAACCCGAACTGGACCATCACCGAGTCGACCGAAAAATTCAGCACGCCGCGCAAGCTGGCCGACGGCAGCAAGATCACCGAGCGCACCAGCGCCGTCACTTACACGGCCAAGACACCGCTGGACCCGCACCAACGCGACACCTTCACATTGTCGCTGCAGGTGCCCGATGCGACCGGCAAGACGCTCTACTTCCCCACCCTGCAAACCTGTGAAAAGGGCACCACCGACTGGAAGGACATTCCCGCGGCCGGCCAAGACGAGGAAAGCGTCAAGTCGCCCGCCCCGTCGCTGGCCGTGACCGCAGCCGTGGCAACATCCGGCCATGGAGATAGCCACGGTGCCTCGACCGAAGCTGCCGCCGCCGAGCAGGCAACCACGGGCAACAACGACGCCGCCCCCGCCTGGCCTGCCTGGCTCGGCTTGGGTGCCGGGTTGGCAGGGCTGGTCATGGGCGGCATCGCCGTCATGCGCACCACCCGGAGCTCCGCAACGAAGTAACGGGCCCCCGGCGCTGCTCGAGGTAGCGGCAAGATGCCCAGACCCGCCACGAATATCGGCGGTTCCAGGCGCCTTGCCGCTACCTCGACGGTGCGGCCGGCGTTTCCGGCACCACCTGGCCGGCCACGATTCCGCGCCGGTTGGCCAGCACGGGGAGAATCGCACGAACCTTGTCTACGGCCCCCAGATCGAGGTCGGCCACCAGCAGGCCTGCGCCGCCGTCGAGCCGTTCCACCACCTCGCCCAGGGGGGAGATCACGGCGCTGCGGCCAATTCCTGTCGGAGCACCGCCCGCCGCGTCCGCCCCTGCTGTGGAAGGATCGCCCTGGCCGCATGCCAGGACAAACGACGTCGAGTCAAGGGCCCGGGCACGGACCAGCAGGTCCCATTGCTCCGCCTTGCCCGGCCCCGCACCCCAGGACGCGCACACGATGCTCACGGAGGCGCCGGCGTCGGCGTTGGCCGTGAAAAGCTGCGGGAACCGCACGTCGTAGCAGGTGGCCAGGCCAAAAAGGGTGCCGTCGAGCTCAAAGGTGCCGATGCCGGTGCCGGGCTCCACGGACTCCGACTCGGCGAAACCGAAAGCGTCGTAGAGGTGAATTTTCTCGTACCTGGCATCCACCGCCGGCCCGGCCACCAGCAGGGTATTCTTGACGCGTCCGCCGGTCCCGGGCGTGAACATGCCCGCCACGATGGTGACGCCGAATTCCCGGGCCAGTTCCCTGACGCCAGCGGCCCAGGGCCCCTCGAGTGGTTCGGCGGCCTCCGCCACAGGGTTTCCAAAGGCGCACATGGCGGCTTCCGGAAACACCACGAGCCCGGCGCCCCGGCCGGCGGCCTCGGAGGTGTAGCGTCTAATCAGGCTCAAATTTTCCACCGGGTTGGCGGAACTGATGATCTGGGCTAGCGCAATGCGCATTGATTCTCTCCTTTTGGTGTATACGTAGGGTATGCAAGCAAAACTTGACTCCCTGTCCGGTCGCGACAGAGCCTATGAGTTTCTTCGCGACCACATTCTTACGGACCCCAACATGCAGGGCACGTTCCTGAACGAACAGGAACTGGCGGAGCGGATCGGGGTGTCGCGGACCCCGGTGCGCGAGGCGCTCCTGCTCCTGGTGGCGGACGGGCTGGTGGAGCTCATTCCGAAGCGCGGGGCACTGATCCCCACCATTTCGGGCCGCCAGATCTCCGAACTCTTTGAACTGCGCAGCGTGCTGGAAAAGTACGCGGCCGGCGCAAGCATCGGTGCCGACCGCGTGCCACTGGCCGAGATGGCGGAGACCCTGGCCGGGCAGGCGTCCCTGAAGGACAGCGCCGCCCCGGACGCGGCCACGGAGTTCATCCGCCTCGATCAGCACTTCCACCAGCTCCTCGTTGACGCCGTGGGCAATGAACTGATGTCCCAGACCTATTCGAAGCTGCGGGCCCGCCAGGTCCTGGTGGGGGTGCAGGCACTGTTTCGCAGCCAGGACCGGCAGAACCGGGTGTGCGAGGAACACGGCCACATCCTCGACGCGCTCCGGGACGGCGACGTTCCGGCGACGCTCGCAGCCATTGACGCCCACCTCGCCGTCACCCTGGACCTGTTCCTGCGGGGTTAGCCACGCAGCTGCCCGGGTGTGGCGTCATGGCGGACCGCCCCGTCGCCGGCCCCGATGCCCTGGCCTGACGGTGCGCCCGCCAGGTACTCCTCATCCTCGGACACGTCCGAGTCCCGGCCCATGGCCAGCCCGACGACGGTCAGCGCGGCCGCAACGGCCGCGTAGATGGCCACCGGCACCCAGCTGTGGAAGCGGCTGAGCAGGAGCGTAAACATCAGGGGCGCGATGGCGCCTCCCACTATCCCCGCCAGCGTGTAAGCGAGCGAGCTGCCCGTGTAGCGCAGCCGCGGGCTGAACTGCTCAATGACGTAGGCGGCCTGCGGGCCGTACATGAAGGAGTGGAACGTCAGCCCCAGGACGATACCGACGACCAGCAGGGGCAGGCTGTGCCCCTGGACCACCACAAAGAAAACGAATGCCCACACGGCCGAGCCGACGGCTGCCACACCGTAGAGGAAGCGGCGGTTGATGCGGTCCGACATCGCCCCGGCCAGCGGAATGGTCACCACCTGGCAGCCGGAGGCCACCAGGACAGCCATCAGCACCTCGTTGCGGGTGTAGCCCAGCTGGGTGGTGCCGTAGACCAGGGTGAACACCGTGAACAGCGCATAGGTGACATCCGGCCCGATCCGGCACAAAATGGCCGCCGTCAAGGGCCGCAGCTGGGTCGTGAATACTTCACGCACGGGAGCTGCGGGGCGGTCGCCCCGCTCGGCAATGGCCTTGAAGACGGGGGTGTCCTCCAGGCGCAGGCGGATCCAGAGGCCAAACGCCACCAGCAGCGCGGAAATCAGGAAGGCCACCCGCCAGCCCCACGCCAGGAAGGCCTGGTCACTGAGGGTCGCCGTGAGCACAGCCAGGGCGCCGTTGGCCATCAGGTTGCCCAGCGGCGGCCCGATCTGTGCCGCCGAGGAGAAGAATCCCCGGCGCTTGGGATCGCCAAATTCACTCGAAAGCAGTACCGCCCCGCCCCATTCACCGCCAACGCCAACTCCCTGGGCAAAGCGAAGGAGCACCAGGATGATGGGTGCCGCAATCCCAATGTTGGCGTAGGTGGGCAGCAACCCGATGAGGAAGGTCGCCGCACCAATCATGACCAGCGTGACCACCAGGACGTGCTTGCGACCCAGCTTGTCACCGAGCCGCCCGAAGACGATGCCGCCGATGGGGCGGGAAACATAGCCCACGGCGTAGGTCGAGAACGCCAGCACGGCGCCCGTCAGGGGATCGTTCCCCGGGAAAAACAAAGCCGGGAAAACGATCGCGGACGCCGCCGAATAAACGGCAAAGTCGTACCATTCCAGCGACGTGCCACTAAGGCTGGCAATGAAGGCCTTCACAAGATCGCGGCGCTGTGCCTGCGGAATCTGCGAGTGCCCCCGGGCATTCAGGGAGGTGTTCGCCATCGGGCTTCCTTTCACAAATATGATATCGGTCACGTGTTGTACTTCTTGTATACAATACGCATACTAGAGAGGGAAAGGCGAGAGCAATCTCAAAATTGATCCCTGAAATCTACTCCGGACCGAAAGAAGCAAAACCATGAACACCTTGACATTCGAACTCCCGGACGCCACCGCCACTACGGTCGGCGTCAAGAACCTCCTCAATGCCGGTTATGCCGGACGGGCCCAGGAAGAGGTCCAGGCCCACATCGCCGAACTTGCCGAACTCGGCATCCCCGGCCCGTCGGTGACGCCTGCCCTGTACCCCGTCTCCGCCTACCTGGCCATGCAGTCGGACACCGTCGAGGTCCAGCATGAGCGGACCTCGGGCGAGGCGGAATGGGCCCTGGTGATCAGCGAGGAAGGGCCGCTGTTGACCGTGGCCTGCGACCACACCGACCGCGCCCTTGAAGTCCACGGCGTGGCCTGGAGCAAGAACGCCTCGCCCGACCTCCTGGGCCGGCAGGCCTGGCGGCTCGCCGACGTCCGCGGCCATCTGGACCAGATAACCCTCAAAGCCTGGGTATCCGACGCGGACGGCACGGAAACGCTCATCCAGGACAGTACGCTGGGAGCCCTTCTGACGCCGGATTACTGGCTGGGCGTACTGGCGGAGCGCCACCTCGACGTTGTGGGCACCGTGCTGCTGTCCGGCACCGTGGCCATGACGGCCGGAGTGGATCAGTTCGCGCCAAGCTGGCGGGTTGAGATGGGTGATCCCGTCACGGGGCTGGGCATCGGCCTGGATTACACCATTTCCACCATGCCCGCGCCGATGGGCTAGTGCCCCTGTATCAATCTGGCAACGCGACGGCGGGGCCGGTTGACTCGTCCGGGAAGGGGCGTAACAGTGGAGGCATGAGCACAGATCCGAAGAGCACCACCGGCCGCCAGTCAACCCGGAACGGTGGAGTCGCAGCCGTGCTGGGCCTGGTCGCCGTCGTCGCCCTGGGACTGGCCGGGTGCAGCGCATCCTCCGATGCGCCCAGCCCCTCCCCTTCAACCACCAGCAGCGCCGCGGCCACCACCGAGGCCAGCGAAACGCCGTCGTCCGAGGCCCCCACGACACCGGCCACGACGACCCCGGCACCCGCAAGTGCTTCCCCCACAGCCACCGCTGCGGATGCCTTGTGCACCGCGGCATCACTGTCGGGCTCCCTGGACGATTCCGGCGGCGGGGCCGCGGGGCACATTTACATGAAATTGACGCTGAAGAACACATCCACCAAAACGTGCATCCTGGACGGCTACCCCGGCGTCTCGATGGTCAACGCAGCCCAAGGCACCCCCATCGGCGACCCTGCCGTCCGCGATGCACAAATGCCCTCGAGCGGGCCAATCGCACTGGCCCCTGGGAAGTCGTCCTCGGCCACGCTGCGATACACGCAGGCTGACAACTACCAGGACTGCACACGCGTACAGGCCGACTCCATCATGGTGTACCCGCCCAGCGCATTCGACAGGCTATTGATTTCACACCCCCTGACGGCGTGCAGCAACACCAACATCAGCCTTTTGGGCATCGGCGCCTTCCAGCCCTGAGATGGCGCCCCGACCCTGGACAAGTCGTGGCGGGCCGGGGCCTTGCAACAGCCTGACGGGCGTGATGTGGGCGTCCACCGGCTAAAAGCCGACGCGCTCGTCTTCGTCATACTCCCGGAAGGAACCGATGAACGAAGGGTCGGAGTCCTGCACTTCCCGCCGCTGGCCGTGGCGAAGCACGTACAGCCGGTTGGCGCCAAAGGCCAGCACCCCGGCGGACAGCAGGTGCAAGGCGCCGCCCCACACGTCGGCGTGGATGACCATGGCCAAAAAGCCCATGAAGGCAACTGCCCCGCCCACCGTGACGATCAGGCGCAGGCGTTCAAAAATGCCATACGCCACCAGCGCCCCGCCGAGCACCAACCATGGGCCGCATCCGTTCAGGAACGGAATCAGGGCAAAAAGCGGCACCCCGGCCAACGTTCCGCCCACCAGGTACAGGTAGTGCCTGCGGGTTTCCAGCCACCACGATGGGTGGCGCCACAACCAGCCGGCACTGACGAGTGCAACAGCGAACGTGCCGATCACAAAGTATCCGGGAGTGGCCCCGTTGCCGCCGCCGGTCATCATGCTGATGGCTCCGGTCGCCAAAAAGAGCAGCGACAAGCAGACCAAGGGGAGCCAATTGTTCCCCACATGCCGTGTCCGCACCGTGCCTGGCCTTTCTAGCCGTTGTTCAACATCTTTGGGAGACGCTGTCCGGACGCCAAAAATCGTGCGGAACAGCAAGGGCAACCATTGCCACTCCTACCGATAGATTACCGCCACCCTGTGACACTTTTTGGCCGCGGCCCGTACCCCTGCCCGAATCGTTATCCTCTCGCGTCAATGTCAGTCGGGTACGGCATGATTGAGCCGTGAACGCAATTTTTCCCGGCACCGCCATGGACCAGTTCGCGGCCCCCACCCGTGAATGGTTTTTGGGTGCGTTCGGCTCTCCCACTCCGGCCCAATCCGGGGCGTGGGATGCCATTGCGCAGGGCTCTCATTCCCTGGTGGTGGCACCCACCGGATCCGGCAAGACCCTGGCCGCGTTCCTCTGGGCCCTGGACGGCTTGGCCGCCGCGTCCCCCGCCGAAATTCCGACGCCGGACGCCGGCACCGCTGCGGGTGCGCCCGACGTCGGGGTCGCTGCCGGGTCCGCTGGGGGCAGGGCCGCACCCGGCACCCGGGTCCTCTATATTTCCCCCTTGAAGGCTTTGGGCGTGGACGTGGAGCGAAACCTGCGGGCCCCCCTCATCGGCATCACGCAAACCGCCAGGCGCCTGGGTGTGGAGGCACCCCACGTCAGCGTGGGCGTGCGCTCCGGAGACACCCCTGCCAACGAGCGCCGCCGCCTGCTCAGCCATCCGCCCGACATCCTGATCACCACCCCGGAATCCTTGTTTCTCATGCTCACCTCCAAGGCCCGGGAAACCCTGACGGACGTCCAAACGGTCATCCTCGACGAAGTACACGCAGTGGCCGGCACCAAACGCGGCGCACACCTGGCCGTGTCCCTGGAACGCCTGGACGCGCTGCTGGAGAAGCCCGCCCAACGCATCGGACTGTCCGCCACCGTGGAACCACGCGAAACCGTGGCCCGCTTCCTGGGCGGCTCGGCACCGGTGACAATCGTGGCGCCGGCCAGCACAAAGAACTGGAACCTGACGGTCACGGTCCCCGTGGAGGACATGACGGAGCTGCCGGCCTTGGCGCAGGCGCACGACGTCGGTCCGGCGTCGGGCCTGCAACCCAACGCCTCCATCTGGCCGCATGTGGAGGAAAAGATTGTGGACGCCGTGCTGGCGAACAAGTCCACCATCGTCTTTGCAAACTCCCGCCGCCAGGCCGAACGTCTGACGGGGCGGCTCAACGAGATTTATCTGGAACGGCTTGAGTTTGCGGACACCCCGGTGGTCGAGCGTGCCGAGACCCACGGTGATTTCAACAAGCTCAATCACCGGACGGACAAACCCAATCAACGCCTGCCCGCGGAGATGATGGCGCAGGCCGGTGCGGTGGCGGGTGCCCCCAATGTGTTGGCGAAGGCCCACCACGGTTCCGTGTCCAAGGAACAACGTGCCTTGATCGAGGATGACTTGAAGTCCGGCCGGTTGCGCTGCGTGGTGGCCACCTCCAGCCTGGAGCTCGGCATCGATATGGGTGCCGTGGACCTGGTCATCCAGGTGGAGTCCCCGCCGTCGGTGGCCAGCGGGCTGCAACGCGTGGGCAGGGCGGGGCACCAGGTGGGCGAGATTTCGGTCGGGCTGTTGTTCCCCAAGCACCGCGCCGACCTGCTGCACTCCGCCGTGACCGTGGAGCGCATGTTGGCCGGGCACATCGAACCGCTCTCCGTCCCGGCGAACCCCCTTGACATCTTGGCCCAACAAACCGTGGCCGCCACCGCCCTGGGCGGGATCGACGTCGACGAATGGTTCGACACCGTGCGGCGCAGCGCCCCGTTTGCCGCGCTCCCCCGCTCCGCCTACGACGCCACCCTGGACCTGCTGGCCGGCCGGTACCCCTCCGACGAGTTTGCCGAACTGCGCCCCCGCATCATCTGGGACAGGGTGGGCGGCACCATCACCGGCAGGCCCGGAGCCCAACGCCTGGCCGTCACCTCCGGCGGCACCATCCCCGACAGGGGGCTGTTTGGCGTCTACATCGTTGGGGACTCCGCGGCCTCGACAGGCTCGACCACCGGTGCCAACAAGGGCGGGCGGCGCGTGGGCGAGCTCGACGAGGAAATGGTCTACGAGTCCCGCGTGGGCGACGTCTTTGCCTTGGGCGCCACGAGCTGGAAAATCGAGGACATCACCTTTGACCGGGTGCTGGTGACGCCCGCTTTCGGCCAGCCGGGC
This sequence comes from Specibacter sp., assembly GCA_049578485.1. GTDB lineage: Bacteria > Actinomycetota > Actinomycetes > Actinomycetales > Micrococcaceae > Specibacter. The sequence goes on along the minus strand of JBAUMA010000266.1, from coordinate 2,196 downwards.
AAGCTGCCGTTCTGGAAGGGCGACTCCCTGGGACGGCCCGTGGAACTGGGCCGGGCATTGGGCGCATTCATCCGCGAAGTCAGCGCGGCACCTAAAAAGCAGGCCCTGGCCCGCTGCAAGGCCACCGGTTTGGACGATTGGGCCGCCAACAACCTGATCGGCTACCTGGATGAGCAAAAGGCCGCCACCTCCCAGGTTCCCGACGACACAACCTTGATGGTGGAACGCTTCCACGACGAACTCGGCGACTGGCGGGTGGTCCTGCACAGCCCGTTCGGCATGCCCGTCCACGCACCTTGGGCGCTGGCCGTGGCCGCCCGCCTGCACGAACGCTACGGCCTGGACGGCTCCGCCATGGCCTCCGACGACGGCATTGTGCTGCGCGTGCCCATGATGGACGACGAACCGCCCGGCGCCGAACTTTTCCTCTTCGACCCGGAAGAGCTGGATGGGATTGTCACTGCTGAAGTGGGCGGTTCGGCCCTGTTCGCCAGCCGCTTCCGCGAATGTGCTGCCCGGGCACTACTGCTGCCCCGGCAAAACCCGGGCAAGCGCTCCCCGCTGTGGCAGCAGCGCCAGCGCTCCGCACAACTCCTGGATGTGGCCCGCAAATACCCGCAGTTCCCGATCGTCCTGGAAACCGTGCGCGAATGCCTGCAGGACGTTTACGATCTTCCCGCGTTGAAGGAGATCGCCGCCGGCATTGAACGGCGCGAACTGCGGATCGTGGAAACCACCACACAGCAGCCATCGCCGTTCGCCAGGTCGCTGCTGTTTGGCTACGTGGCCAGCTTCTTGTACGAGGGCGATTCCCCGCTGGCCGAACGCCGCGCCGCCGCCCTGTCACTGGACCCGGCGCTGCTGGACGAGCTCCTGGGCCGGGCCGAGCTGCGCGAGCTGCTGGATCCAAAAGTCATCGCCGACACCGAAGCCGAACTTCAGCGGTTGGCGCCAGACCGTCGTGCCCGCGGCATGGAGGGCGTGGCCGATCTCCTGCGCCTGCTCGGCCCTCTGAGCGTTGCCGAAGTTGCCGACCGCCTGTTCCCGGCCGCCGAGTCGCCGTCCGCCGTCGCGGCGTCCACACTCGCACCAGAGACGCACGACGCCGGTGCGTCGCCCGGCGCTGTCCCCGCACCCGAGGATCAGGCGGCGAGCCATCTGGCGGAACTGGTTTCGGCCAACCGCGCCCTGCAAGTGAACATGGCCGGGCAGGTGCGCTTCGCGGCCATCGAGGACGCCGCCCGGCTGCGCGATGCCTTGGGCATTCCGCTGCCCATGGGTGTCCCCCTGGCGTTCATTGAACCGGTGGCCGACCCCCTCGGTGATCTGCTGGGCCGCTATGCCCGCACCCACGGGCCCTTTACCGCAGCGGACGCCGCGGCGCGGCTGGGACTGGGCGTCGCCGTCGTCCACTCCGGGCTGGCGAGGCTGGTGGCCGACAAACGGGTGTCGGAAGGTGAATTCCTTCCGGGCGCGGGCGGAAAAACGGGAGCGTCCGAATGGTGCGACGTCGAGGTGCTGCGAAGGCTGCGCAGGCGGTCGCTGGCCGTGCTGCGCGCCGAGGTGGAACCGGTTGATCCTGCCACGTTCGGGCGCTTCCTGCCGGCCTGGCAACACGTCAGCGCGGCCTCCGGGGCCCCGGCCCTCCGGGGCCTGGACGGTCTGTTGACCGTGGTGGACCAGTTGGCGGGCGTGCCGATTCCGGCGTCAGCATGGGAGCCGCTGGTGTTGGCCCAACGCGTGGCGGACTACTCCCCCGCCATGCTCGATGAACTCACGGCCACGGGCGAGGTGATTGTGTCGGGCTCAGGGGCTCTGGGCGGCACCGACGGGTGGCTGAGCCTGCATGTGGCGGAATCGGCGGAGCTGACGCTGAACCCTCCCGCGGACTTTGCGCCCACACCGTTCCAGCAGCGAGTACTCGACGGCATGGCCGGTGGTGGCGCGTATTTCTTCCACCAACTGCGCGAGCTCTCCGCAGAAGGTCCGGATCTGGTGCCCACCGACGACGAATTGAGTGCGGCCCTGTGGGACTTGTTCTGGGCCGGACGGGTCAGCAATGACACGTTCGCCCCGGTGCGGGCGCTACTGGCCGGCGGGCACACGGCGCACAAGCAAAAGCCGGCGCCGGCACGGCTGCGCCCGGCCCGATCCGGGCGATACGGCAGGCTGCCCGGCAGGGCCGCAGGCGTGCAG
>JBAUMA010000265.1:0-2511 GCA_049578485.1 Specibacter sp. | reverse complement strand
CACCTTCACGCCCTGGCCGCCGATGGTCTGGGCGGCCCCGCGCGCTGCTTTGGAGCCGAGCCCTTCCTCGCCCATCGGCACTCCCCTGCATCATCTTCGCACCGGACCAAGCGCCCAGGAAGGAGTCCTGCGGCGGTTCCTAGAGTGAGACTACGCGCCCGGACGCGGATTTCCCACGACTTCCCGGAGCGGTTCGGCACCGCCTTGAGGCCCTGCCGATTTTGATGGACACTTCACAGGATCTGACCCTAGTGTCTAGATATGAGAGTCCCCATCCGGCCGCTGGCGGGGCGTTGGCCCCGTGTGTTGCAGAACCGGTTCGCGCGCTTCTTTTGGGCGGATCCGCAGGCCATCCTGCGCCCCGACGCGCCACCGGAGGACTTCCGTGCGGCCATGTCGGCGATCGAGGTGGGCGGAACCTACAAAATTACCGGCAGCAACCGGCACCCGGGCGCGGACAAGCTGGTTGCCGAGCACCTTGACCTCACGGGCGGCGTGATTGTTGACATCGGCGCCTCGGACGGTTCCACGTCATTGGATTTCCTGTCCACCCTCAATGGTTTTGCCTCCTATGTGATCGCCGATCTGTACCTGTATGTCAGGGCGGTTGAACGCAGGGGTCGCAGCTACTTCTTTGACCCCGGCGGGCAGTGGATCCTGGTGGCCGGCTCCCGCTTCACGGCCTGGCCTGCAGGTTCAAGGCTCGTGCGGTGGTTGTTTGGCCGGGGCGCCCGGGCCGCCGCCCACGAGCCGGGCCGGGACGTGCTGCTCTTGAACCCGGCCATGCGGGATCGCATGGCACAGGACCCGCGCGTCACCGCCGTCGTCCATGACGTCTTCACCCCGTGGCCGGGGCCGCCCCCCGACCTGATCAAGGTGGCCAACCTGCTCCGGCGCCTGTATTTCGACGACGCCACAATCCTGGCCGGCCTTGAAGTGCTGCACGAGAGCCTGCCCGACGGCGGCCACCTCCTGATCGTCGACAACCCGCGGATTGCCGGGATGCCTCCGCGCTGCGGGCTGTACCGCCGCACGGGGGACGGCTTTGCCGTGACGGCGCAGTCCCCCGACGTTCCTGAGATTGCCGATCTGATCCCCCACGTCCGGGGGCGCCGCTAAACCATGCGATGCCGGTGCCACCCACGCTGAACTGGAGGGAAGATGCCAAGAGGTCTGACAGTGTTGCAGTCTTTTCCGGAGCCGCGGCCAACCACCAACCCGTACCTGGTGATGCTGGCCCGTGCGCTGCGCGCCGAACCGGCCGTGACCGTCCTGAACTTCTCCTGGCGCACCGCGCTGACGGGCCGCTACGACGTTTTCCACGTCCACTGGCCCGAGATCATGGTCACCGGCGGGCAGGCGCACAAGCGCCTCGCCCGGCAGGTGATGTTTGTGGTGTTGCTGGGGCGGCTGGCCCTCACCGGCATCCCCATCGTGCGCACCCGGCACAACCTTGAACTGCCCGAGGGGCTCACCCCCGTGCAGCGGCTCCTGCTGGCCTGCTTTGAACGCCGCACCACCCTGGTCATCCGGCTCAACGCGCTTACCCCGGAAACCGGACTGGCCGCCACGATTGTGCACGGTCACTACCGGGACTGGTTCGCCCCCTACCCCCGTCCCGAAGCGGTGCCCGGACGGTTTGCCTATGCCGGGCTGATCCGCCGGTACAAGGGCGTGGAGGGCCTGCTGGGGGCATTTGCCGCCCTGCACGGACCGGACCTGAGCCTGACGGTCGGCGGCAAACCGTCGGGGCCGGAGCTGGCGCAGGCCCTGACGCTGGCGTCACGGGACGATCCACGCATCAGCCTGGACTTGCGCTTCCTGCCGGATGAGGACTTTGTGCACGCCGTGTCCGAGTCCGAGCTGGTGGTGTTCCCCTACACGTTCATGCACAATTCCGGCGGCGTGCTGGCCGCCTTGTCCCTGGACCGCTCCGTGCTGGTCCCCGACAACGAGGTCAACCGGCGGCTGGCCCGGGAGGTGGGCCCGGACTGGTTCAGCTTCTTTGACGGCACGCTGGGCGCCGCGGACCTGCGGAACGCACTGGAGCAGGCTTCGCATCGGGGGCGCCGGCCGGGCCGGGCAGCACGCCCGGATCTGGACAACCGTTCATGGGACCATGCGGCCGCCGACCACCTGGCCGCCTACCGGCGCGCCATGGGCGCCGGCCGTGGCCGGAACAAGCTGCACGGCCGGAACAAGTTGCGCGGCGGAGATACCGGAACCGGCGGCGCCCCATGAGCCGGCTGTGCATTGCCATCCTGACGTACCGCCGGCCGGAGGCGCTTGCCCGGGCCCTGCCGTATGTCCTGGCCCATGCCAGGGCGCTGGAACGGGACAACCCCGGCGTCGCGGCGGCGGTCCTGGTGGTGGACAACGATCCGGCCGGCAGCGCCGAAGCCGCCGTGGCCGAATTCGGAGACGCCATGCTGCGCTATGTCAGGGAAGCCGAACCAGGCATCTCCGCGGCCCGGAACCGTGCCCTGGACGAGGCCGCAGACGCCGAACTGC
>JBAUMA010000264.1:0-3392 GCA_049578485.1 Specibacter sp. | reverse complement strand
GGACAACGCCGTCTCACCTCAGCGCGAGACGGCGTCGCCTGTTTTCGCGCCAAAAGTGAGACGGCGTCGCTCATTACCCGACCAAAAATGAGACGGCATCGCTCATTAGGCGACCAAAAATGAGACGGCATCGGTCATTAGGCGACCAAAAGTGAGACGGCGTCGCTCATTAGGCGACCAAAGGTGAGACGGCGTCGGGACGCAAAGAAGCCCCGCACCAAACGGTGCGGGGCTTCTTTGTGAAAGGCGAGGTGATTACTTGAGGGTAACCGTGGCGCCGGCAGCTTCGAGAGCTTCCTTGGCCTTCTCAGCAGCTTCCTTGGTGGCGCCTTCGAGGACAGCCTTGGGAGCGGAGTCAACGACGTCCTTGGCTTCCTTGAGGCCGAGGGACGTGATGGCGCGCACCTCCTTGATGACTGCAATCTTCTTGTCGCCAGCGGCTTCAAGGATGACGTCGAATTCGGTCTGCTCTTCTTCTTCAGCAGCGGCGGCACCGGCCGGGCCGGCAACTGCAACAGCAGCAGCGGTAACTTCGAAGGTCTCTTCGAACTGCTTGACGAACTCGGAGAGCTCGATGATGGTCAGTTCCTTGAAAGCTTCAATGAGCTCGTCGTTGGTGAGCTTAGCCATGGGTGGCGCTCCTTCTGTGTACTGGCCCGATGGGCCGAATCTAAAAACCTAAGTCCTCATGGATTTAGGGAAAAACTAAATGGGGACGAACCCCATGAGGACTAGGCCTCGGTGGTCTCAGCTTCTGCAGCCGGAGCTTCTTCGGCAGCGGCCGCTTCTTCAGCAACCGGAGCTTCCTCAGCAACGGGGGCTTCTTCGGCGGGGGCGCCGTCGGCAAGCTTGAGGCGCAAGGCTTCGAGGGTGCGCGCAGCGGCGGCCATCGGTGCCTTGAGGATGCCTGCAACCTTGGCCAGCTGCAGCTCGCGGGACTCGAGAGCTGCCAGAGCGGCAACCTCAGAAGCGTCGAGAGCCTTGCCTTCGAAGAGACCGGTCTTGATGACCAGTGCCTTGTTGGCTTTTGCAAAATCCGTCAGGCTCTTTGCTGCTGCAACAGCGTCACCCTTGATGAAGGCGATTGCGGTGGGACCGGAGAGCTGACCTTCGAAAGCGTCAACACCGGCTTCCTTGGCCGCAATGGCAGTCAGGGTGTTCTTTACAACCGAGAACTTGGTGTCCTGGCCGAGAGAAACGCGCAGCTCCTTGAGCTGGGCAACGGTGAGCCCACGGTATTCGGTTAGGACTGCTGCAGTCGACTCGTTGAAATCTTGTGCGATTTCTGCAACTGCGGCCACCTTTGTTGGCGTTGCCATAACCCTCCTTCCGGGAATTAATGCCGGTCTTTCAGGTCCCTGCCCGTTTCACCCACAAGGGATGATTCCGGACAAAAAAACGCCCCGCACAGATGTACGGGGCGTTTTCACAGCGGAGTCAAGGATTTTCATCCTTTGCTCAACACTGCCAATAAGCTTTGTGCACCTGCGCTGGCCGTCCACATAAGGACTTTCGGATGAGAACCTACCCGGTTCCAACGTTGCAAGGCGCATGATGCAGCTGACACGTGGGGGTGATTTCCATCGACCAACGGTCTTTGGTTCTTCAAGACTACAAGAGGTGCCGTCCGGATTCCAAATCGACGGGTGGCGCAGCAAGCTACAGGGCCGCGTCGAAGTCCTTCTGCCACTGCCCGGTTGACCCTGCTGCGGTAAAGCCGAGCTGGTCATTGACGGCCAGCATGTAGGTGTTGTCCGCCGCGTTCCAGGTGTACACGGTGCGTGAGCGCGGGAATTCACGTCCCAGCAGTTCCAGGTTGGCCACCTTGATCTGCAAACCCAGTTCCTTGCCGCGGTGCTCGGGTGAGACTACGGTGTCGTCCTGGAAGACGACCTCGACCCGTTGGCCCAGGACGGAGATGGAGGTGAACCCGACAAGGGTCCCCGTGGAAATGCACTCCGCGGCCGTGACCAGCGTGTGCCGTCCAGTCGCCATGGACAGTTCCTCGGACTGGCGCAGTTTTGCTTCGTCCCAGCCGGCTGCACCGCCGTCCGCTTCTTGTCCCTGTTCGAGCCGGACGATGTCGGCAGCCCACTTTTGCGGGCACCTGTCCATCCACTGATGCACCACGTAGCGGTCCCCGCGGGCGTCCCGGGCACGGCCCAACAGTTCCTCGGCAAGGCCGGCATCCAGGGGCAGCGGGCAGGAACTGAACTGTTCAACCTGTTCAAGCTGGTAGCCCGCGTTGAAGGCGAAACGCGCCTCACGACTGACCAGCGGCAAAGTGCCGGTACCCGCGGCAGCCTCCAGCATTTCGCCGTCGGCCGCATTCAACTCGGCGGCCGCATGGTTCGTCTCCACCACCACGACCCGCCGGTTTTCCCCGCGCACGAACGTCTCGGCAGCTTCCAGCAGCCTGCGCCCCAGGCCGTGGCCCTGCGCCGATGGCAGCACGTCCAAGGTCACGTGCGCCAGCTCGGTCTGATCATCCAATGGCATGGCGATGCCGGCCCTGCCCACAATCTCGCCGTCGAGGCGCGCCACCAGCATGACGTACCACTCGTACGGGTCGTGGCACACCGCCAGCATCTCAGCGCCGGTGTAGGCAAGATCGTCGTTGCCCCACGTATGGATGCGCACCTGCCGGGACACCTCGACGGCGCGCAGGAAGTCTCCGGCGTCGTCGGCGTCGATGCTTTCCGGCACCCGCAGTTGTTCAATCCGAATGTCAGTCATGTTGTGGTGCTCCTGAAACGTGCGTTATGCGGGCCGCACCATGACAAAGTCATGTTCGACCTGGTTCCCCAATTGAAAACTTCTGTTGCCGGCAATGCTGAAGCCGTGCTTTTCATAAAACGTCCGTGCCTTGGCGTTTTCGCTGTTGACGCCAAGCCAAACCTGCGGCGCCCCAAGCGCCGCCGCCCAGTCAAGGCTTGCCGCCATGATCCGTGCCGGCACCCCGCCACCGTGGCAGTCCGGGTGGGCGTAGCATTTGCTCAGTTCGACGGCCCGCGGAGTTGCCACCACTGCCGCAACATCGGCGTCCGACGGCGGGGCGTCCACGAGCATGGTGTAGGCCAGCAGGCGCTCCCCGCCTTCCGGGACCGCCTCCGCGGCGACGAAAACTGCCCGGTGGGGATCGCCAAGGTATGCGGCGAAAACCGTGGCGTTGAGCCGTTCGGCAATGAACGATTGAATGTCTTCGGCCGGGCTGCTGGACGGACACGCCAACGGGAACGTCAATGCGGCAAGCTCTGCCAAGGCGGCCGCATCGGCCATGCCCGCCTGCCGGATTGTGACGCCCATGGTTATGCTCCCAACTTGTTCGCGTGATTGTCCCCTGACAGTCAACCATACAAAAAAGAGAGGGCCGGTGTAGCTGTTCGCTACAC
>JBAUMA010000263.1:0-7779 GCA_049578485.1 Specibacter sp. | reverse complement strand
GGGTGTGGCGGTGAAGCCACGCAGTGGCGTGCGGAATTTGCCTTCCCAGTTCACCACCTCCTCATCCCACAAGCGGCGCAACAGGGCGTAGTTTTCAACAGTGAGTTCCACGCTGTCCTGCTGGTTCTTGCCGAACCACGGGTAGACCGGGCCGGTGTTGCCGCGGCCCAGGACCAAGTCAACGCGGCCGTCGGCCAGGTGCTGGAGGGTGGCGAAGTCCTCGGCGATCTTGACGGGATCGTTCGTGGTGATCAGCGTGGTGGTCGTGGAGAGGATGATCTTCTTGGTCTGTGCCGCGATGTAGCCCAAGATCGTGGTGGGGGAGCTGGGGTAGAACGGTGGGTTGTGGTGCTCGCCCGTGGCAAAGACGTCCATGCCGATGTCCTCGGCGTGCTTGGCGATCGTGGTGATGGCCTTCAGGCGTTCGTGCTCGGTCGGCGTGCGGCCCGTGGTGGGGTCCATCGTGATGTCGCCGACGCTAAAGATTCCGAACTGCATGGTGTGCTCCTTCATCTCCCGGCAACCTGTCGAGATATATACGTTTGCATCTAATATAGTCTCCAACCAAGGTGGCAGGCAAAATGTTCCCGGGTTGGCGGACTGTGTGCGAGGGCACCTCTGGCCAAGGTTACTGACGGGTATTAGGATGCTTTCAGGCCTCGCGAGTCGGGCAGGTCACATCCGCGGCGGAGGGTCACTCATGGGTTCGGTGCAGGGAAGCACGGCGCGGCCGGGATTGCAGGCCGGGCCCACAGCGGCCACCATTGTCGGTTTCCTGGTGCTGGTGGAACTGACCAGCGGCATCCTCCAGGGCTATTACACGCCGCTGCTGACGGACATTGCGCGGTTCCTGGGGATCCACGACGCCGACGTCAACTGGTTTGAAGCGGCCCAGCTGACCGCGAGTGCACTGGTGGTCCCGGTGCTGGCAAAGCTGGGCGACATGATTGGCCACCGCAAGGTGCTGTTGATTTCCACGGCCCTTACCGCGGCCGCCTCGTGGGGCGTGGCCTTTGCACCCAATTTTTGGATCTTCATCATCGCCTGGGCCTTCCAGGGCTTCTATGTCGTGTGGTTGCCGCTGGAGATTGCCTTGATCTACAGCCGTTCGCACCGGCGCCCCGACGGCGCAGCGCTCACGCGCAAGTCCGCCGGCATCCTGGTGGCCGGGCTGGAATTTGGTGTCATCGCGGGGGCCCTGGCCGGCGGGTTCATTGGCGGTGCACTGCCGGACAGGCTGTGGCTGGTGCTGATGATCCCTGCCATTGCCGTGACCCTGTGCTTCTTTGTGATCCTCTATGGCGTGCCGTAATCCGAAAGCCGGACCGGCGGGCGGATTGACACCTCCGGCTTGTCCATCTTGTCGCTCTCGCTGGTGCTCATCACGACCGGGCTGACCTTCATGCGCATCAACGGACCCGGCACCTGGTGGGCCTGGGGCGCCGTCGTCCTGGGCCTGGCCGCGCTGGTGCCGTTCACCCGGCACGAACTTGGGCACAAGGACCCGCTCGTGGACATCCGGCTGCTGCGCCAACCCACCATGTGGCCGGTGCAGCTGACGGCTTTCCTTTTCGGGGTCTCGGTGCTGGGCGCGCAGGCTCCGTTGTCCACTTTTGCCCGCACCGACCCGGACGCCGTCGGCTACGGCCTGGGGGCAAGCTCCGGGCTGGTTTCGATCCTGATCGGCGTCTACGTTTTGGGGTTGTTGGTGGGGGCGCTGCTGTATCCGGTGCTCACGCGATGGACGACGCCGAGGATCACCTTGATGGGGGCGGCCCTCCTGGTGGCCGTAGGGTATCTGTTGTTCCTGCCGTTTCACGGTTCCATGGTGCAGGTCCTGGTCAACATGGCCATTGCCGGGATTGGCAGCGGCGCCCTGGTAGCCGCGCTGCCGTCAGCTGCGGCCGCCGCGGCACCGCTGACCCAGACGGGTATGGCAACCGGGCTGACCAACGCCACGAAGACCCTTGGCGGGGCGTTTGCCTCCTGCATCTTCGGCATCGCCCTGGCAGGGCAAGCCCTGGGCTCCCTGTCGGCGGGTGCCGGGAGCACGGCGGCCCCGCTGGCCGGGTACATGCTGGTCTGGACCATCTGCGGTGTGACGGCCCTGGTGGCCACCGTGGCGTTGTACTTTGTGCCCAAGCTCGCGTTCGGCGCCACCCTCCCCACCGGCTAAGTCTATGTTGCAGTTATTGGACCGAATCGGGGCAAAATGGCACTTTTTCGTCCAACAAATGCAACACAGAACTTAGGAGGGGCGCCAGCCGCGGTCCCACAAAGCCGTACGGATCTTGCGCACGGCTTCCTTGGCATCGTTGTCCATATGGCGTTTCATGATGCGGACCTGCCTCCAGCCTGCACCGGCAAAGTCCTCCTCGCGGCGGACGTCCTTTTCCACCTGGTCCGGATCCGAGTGGGTCCCGCCGTCGTACTCAACCGCGACCTTGTACTCCGGATAGGACTGGTCCGGCGTGCGTTCGACGCCGTCACTGAGTGTGATGGTCGTGTTGAGCCAGGGCTCCGGCAGCCCCGCATATCCGCAGGCCAGCCTGAGGCGGGTTTCGGGCGGGGAATCGGAGCCCATCCGCGCCAGCCGGAGTGCCTCGCGGGCTTTGACGATGCCTGGCGTTCCACGGTGCCGTTCCAGGATTAGTGCCAACTCCTCCATCGTCGCGTAGGGATCGGTGCGCCCCTCAAATTCGGGGCGTGGCATCCGGACAAGGTGGTCGGCGGCAACCACCAGTTCCTCGACAGACATTTTCCGTGAGCAGTCCAGCCACGTCCTAACTCGGGTGGTGATCCACAGTCCGTTGAAAAGGCACACTTCATCATCCTGGAACATGGTGCGGTGGCCGGTGACACCACGACGTCGCGAGGGTACATGGGGATACTGCCGCGAGATGTGCACGGTCTTGACGTCCGCGCCGGGCAGAAAGCCGGGAATTCCCCAAATGGTGAAGGCTGTGGCATGCGAGGCCGCCGAGTATCCGGTGACCAGGGTATAGGGGCGGGTCAACAGCGCAAGGGGGACGTCGTCGTCGTTGGCCAGGGTCTTGATGCCGCGGCTAAGCGTCACCACGGCTCGATGACACAACTCTCCGTAGCTGGTGCCAAACCCGAGCGCCTCGACAACCGTGAAGGGTGCCGTATGCAGAATTTCAGGGAGTCGGTCAAGCCGTGCCATGCCTTCATCATGGCAATTTACGCCGCACCCCGCTTGAGGTTATCCACAATCGGCCGCCTGCTTGATTCTGTGTTGCAGTTGTTGGACGAAAATGGCCCGTTTTGGCTAATTTTCGTCCAACAACTGCAACATAGACGCCGGAGGGGTGCTCAGTCCGCGGCGCGACGGCCGCGAACCTTCGGGATGGCGCCGGTGGTCCAGTCCTGGAATTCGGCCGCCACGGCACCCGCCGCCGCAGAACCCGAACCGGACGCGGGCCCCGCCGGGAGGACCGGCTTGTGGACCACTTTCAGGGCCTTGATGAGATCGCGGCGTTCCTTGCGGCCCTCGATCAGCCGGTACAGCACCGGGACCAGCACCAGCGTCAACAAGGTGGAGGACACCAGCCCGCCCACCACCACGATGGCCAGCGGCTGCGAAATGAACCCGCCCCCTCCGGTGACGCCCAACGCCATGGGCGTCAGCGCAAAGACGGTGGCCAGCGCCGTCATGAGGATGGGGCGCAGGCGCTGCCGGGCACCGTGTTCAATGGCGTCGGCCACGTTCATGGCGGGCCGGTCGCCCGAGGGCTGCCTGTATTGGTTGATCAAATCGATCAGCACAATGGCGTTGGTGACCACAATGCCCACCAGCATCAGCATGCCGATCAGTGACGGCAGCCCCAGCGGAATCCGCGTGATGAGCAGCAGCGCAATGGCGCCGGTAGCCGCGAACGGGATGGACACGAGCAGGATCAACGGCTGGATCAACGACTTAAAGGTGGCCACCATGATCACGTAGACGATCGCGATGGCCGCCAGCATGGCCAGCCCCAGCTGGTTGAACGAATCCGCCTGCTGCGTGGCCGCCCCGCCAATCGTGGCGACGGCCCCGGCCGGCAGGGTGGCGGCATCGAGCTTCTTTTGCACCTCGGAGGTGACAGTTCCCAGCGCGTTGTCCTCGGGTGTCACGGACACGGTGGCCGTGCGCTGGCCGTTGGAAGAGGTGATGGTCAGCGGCGTGTCCACCTGCTTGACGGTGGCCACGGACGTCAATGGCACGGGACCGGCGGGCGTGGGGATTTGCGCGGCGGCCAGGGCGGCCACGGAGTCAAACGTCTTGCCCGTGCCCACCTGGACCTTGTAATCGGTGGTGTCGATCCGTACCGTGCCGCCGGGGATGGGGCTGACGGTGGCCGCCAAGAGCCCGGTGATCTGGGATTCGTCGAGCCCGGCGGCCACGGCCTTGGCCCGGTCCACGCTCACCTGGACCACGGGCTGCGCCGCGGAGAGGTTGCTGGCCACCGACTGCGCCCCGGCCAGCCCCGTCATGGTCTTGACCAGTTGGTCGGCCGCCTGTTGGAGTTCGACGCCGGTGCTCGCCTTCACCGTGATGTCCACCGTGCTTGAGGTGCCAAAGCCGCCGCCCGAGGCGCCCAGCGAAATGTCGCCGGCGTCCTTGATGGTGCCAATGGCCGACCGAACGGTGTCCTGCAGCTTGACCTGGTCGGCGTTGGGGTTCGTGATGACCTGGAAGGAAGCACTGGAGGCGCCCGAGGACAGGAGCGCGGAGAAGCCGCTGGAACTGTTGCCGATGGTGACCTGGACGTCCTGGATGCCGTCAATGGCGGTCAGCTTGGCCTCGACCTTCTTGGCGGCTGCATCCGTCACGGACAGGCTGGTGCCCGGTGGCAGTGTCTGCTGGACGGTCATGCTGTTTTGTCCGGTGTTGCCCAGCAGGTTGGTAGGCAGCAGCGGCGTCATGGCCAGGGTGGCGCCGAGGATGACGACGCCGGCCACCAGCGTGTACACGGGGTGTTTTTGCGTCTTCGCCAGGATGGGCAGGTAGCCGCGTTGCAGCCAGGAGGCGCGTTCCTTCTCTTCCACGGCGCGCAGCAGGGCCTTCCCGCCCAGGGCCGCACCGGCGTCGTCCGTGTGGGGTGTTGCCTTCAGGAACCAGTACGCAAGCACCGGCACGATGGTCAACGACACAAACAAGGAAGCCACCAGGGCAAAGGTGACGGTCAGGGCGAAAGGGCGGAACAGCTCCCCGGCCAGGCTGCCCACGAACGCGATGGGCAGGAACACGGCCACGGTGGTCAGCGTGGAGGCGGTGACGGCGCCGGCCACCTCCCGGATCGCGGAGAGGATGGCGGACTTCTTGTCCTCGCCGTAGCTGAGGTGCCGCTTGATGTTCTCAATGACCACAATGGAGTCGTCCACCACCCGGCCAATGGCGATGGTCAGCGCGCCCAAAGTCAGGATGTTCAGTGAATAGCCGGTGGCCCAGAGCCCGATGAACGTCACCAGCAGCGACAGCGGGATGGAGATCGCCGTGACGAGCGTGGAACGCACCGAGAGCAGGAAGATCAAGATCACGACGACGGCGAACCCGAGTCCCAGCAGGCCCTCCACCGTGAGGTCGTGGATGGACTTTTCAATGAAGGGTGCCTGATCCAGGACGGTGGTGAACTTGGTGTTGTTGCCCAGCGAGGCCGCAATCTGGGGCAGGGCGGCGTTGATTTCCTTGGACAGCGTGACGGTGTCGGCATCCGGCTTTTTCGTGACGGACAGGGCCAGGGTGGCCTTGCCGTTGGTGCGCGTGATGGACGTGGTGGGGTCATCGGCCAGGGCCACGCTGGCCACGGAGCCGATGGTGGGTGCCGTTGCGGCGCGGCCGCCGGCCAGTGGCAGGGACTTGACGGCATCCAAGGAGTCGACGGGGCTGCCGGCCTGGATGGACAGGGTCAGGCCCTTGTCCGTCAGCGATCCCACGGGCACCAGGGTGCCGTTGTTGGACAGGGCTTTGGTGATGGCGCCGGCGTTCACACCGGCGGCTGCCATTTTGGCCGGGTCCGGCAGGATGGCGATGTGCTGGGAGTTGGCGCCCGTGACATCGGCGCCGCGGACCCCGTCGATCTTCAGCAGGGCCGGCACGGCGAGGCGCTGCAAATTGGTGTTCAGCGCCGCCAGGTCCTGGCTGGAGGAAACGGCCAGGAAGACGATCGGGAAATCGGCGATGCTGCCCGCGATGGGCTGGGGCTGGACTCCGGAGGGCAGCTGCGCGCTGACGTTGGAGATGGCACGGTCAATCTGGTTCCGGGCCCGGTCCAGGTTGGTGCCGTAAGCAAAGGATAGGTTGATGGTGGAGATGCCGCTGCGCGAGGTTGAGGTGCTGGTGTCCAGTCCCTCCACGGCGTTCAGGGCCGATTCCAACGGCTCGCTGACCTGCTTGTCGACCACCTCGGGGGATGCGCCCGGCATGGCCGAAACCACCGTGATCTGGGGGAACTCAATGGACGGGATGAGTTCCTGCTTGAGCGAACCGAGCGTGATGACGCCAAAAACCACCGCAAAAACGGTGATCAGCGCAATCAGCGCCCGGTTGCCCAAAGACAGTTGTGCCAAACGAAACATCAAAACACTCCCAATGAGTTGTGCAGGTTGCGTTTAGCCTAGCGGGTGGAGCGTTAGGCCTTGTGCGCGTCCAGCTGCAGGGCCGCGGCGGTGGCGGCCATGGTCTGCTCAAACATCTCGGCGTTTTCGTTGAGCTTGGTGCCGTAGGTGGGCATCATCTCGTGGAGGGCGTCCTGCCAATCGAGCTTGAACTTGCGCGGGAAGCAGCGCTGGAGCAGTTCGAGCATGATCGGCACGGCCGTGGAGGCGCCCGGGGAGGCGCCCAGCAGTGCCGAGATGGTGCCGTCGGCGGAGGTGATGACCTCGGTGCCGAACTGCAGCACCCCGCCCTTCTTGGCGTCCTTCTTGATGATCTGCACGCGCTGGCCTGCCGTGATCAGTTCCCAGTCCTTGCCGTCGGCCTCGGGGAAGTACTCGTGCAGGGCGTCAACCTTGCCGCTGCGGGACTTGGTGACCTCACTGACCAGGTACTTCACCAGGTCGAGGTTGTCCTTGCCCACGGCGAGCATGGGGACGATGTTGTTGGGCCGGATGGAGCCGGGGAGGTCCATGTAGCTGCCGGTCTTGAGGTACTTGGTGGAGAAGCCGCCGTACGGTCCAAACAGCAGGGAGCGCTTGCCGCCCACGAACCGGGTGTCCAGGTGCGGCACCGACATGGGCGGGGCGCCCACGGAAGCCTGGCCGTACACCTTGGCGCTGTGCTGGCCGGCAATGGTTTCATCCGTGCAGCGGAAGAACTGGCCGGAGACCGGGAACCCGCCAAATCCCTTGCCCTCGGCGATGCCGGAGAGTTGGAGCAGGTGCAGGGCGCCACCGCCGCTGCCGATGAACACGAACTTGGCCTTGATCTTGCCGCGTTCGCCGGAGCCGGCGTGCTTGAGCGCAAGGTCCCACTGGCCGTCGCTGGTGCGGGAAACATTGGTGACAGAGGTGCCGTAGTTGACCTCGACGTCGTTCTTGCCCATGTAGCCGATGAGCTCGCGGGTCAGGGCGCCAAAGTCGACGTCGGTCCCCTCAGCGGAGTGGGTGGCTGTGACGACCTCCGAGGGGTTGCGGCCCTTCATGACCAGTGGTGCCCACTTGGCGATCTGGGCCGGGTCCTCGGAGTACTCCATGGAGGAGAAAACCGGGTTCGGCGACAGCGCTGCGTGCCGGGCCTTGAGGAACTTGCGGTGGGCTTCGCCGATGACAAAGCTCATG
>JBAUMA010000262.1:0-4620 GCA_049578485.1 Specibacter sp. | reverse complement strand
CGCGCAGGGCGATCCGGTTTTCGATCAGGGTTGCCGTGAAGCCGGCCGTGGCGGTGTCCACCAGGAAGCCCTTGACGTGGCCGTCGGCAACATCCTTGGCCCAGACGATCACGTAGTCGGAGAACGTGGAGTTGCCGATCCACCGCTTTTCGCCGTTGAGGATCCAGTTCTCGCCGTCGCGCACGGCGGTGGTTTGGGTTCCGCCGGCCACGTCCGAGCCCGCGAACGGTTCGGTGATGGCAAAGACGCCGGTTTTCCGCAGCGAATAGATGTCCGGCAGCCATGCAGCCTTTTGTTCCGCCGAGGCCAGCAGCTCGATGGAGCCGGTGAACAGCCCGTCGTGGCCGCTGAAGAACGTCCCAAAAGATGCGTCCACGCGGTGGATCGCGGCGGTGACCATGCCGGCCAGTAGGTGGGAATGGCCCTGGCGGCGCACCGGGCTGATCATGTCCAGTTCGGCGACCTGCGGGATCAGGTGGACGGGGAACTCGCTGCGGTTCCAGTAATCGCGGGAAATGGGCCGGACATTGGCCTCCATCCAGTCGCGAATTTCGTTGAGCCGGGCCAGTTCGTTGGCGGGCAGCAGGCTTTCAAAAAAGAAGAAGTCGCCGTCCACATAGGGCAGCGTGGTGTTTTCACTCATGGCTTTACTCCTGCGGGAAGTGGTGTGGGTGTCTTCCGAACATAGCCTCCGGCCGCCGCCCGTCATGGGGCGGATCACAACAATTGTCGGTTCGTCTGCGATCACAGACGTAATCGGTGACCCGGATCACCGCCGGACCGCCATGCATGGTCAGATGAATGAACAAATGGGGCACCAGAAGTTCGCACATTCCAAGGGAGGAACCGCATGTCTAGGATTCAAACAGTGAGGAAGTCCGGACCGGTGATTGAACGCCGGTCCATCGACTTCGTGCCGCACAGCGAGCGCCATGGCAAGCCCTTTGGCCAGTTCACGCTGTGGTTCGGCGCCAACATGCAGATCACGGCGATCGTGACCGGCGCCCTTGCGGTGATCTTCGGTTCCGACGCATTCTGGGCCATCATCGGCTTGTTCATCGGCAACCTGCTCGGCGGCACGGTCATGGCCTTGCACGCCGCCCAGGGGCCCAAGCTCGGCATGCCCCAGATGATTTCCAGCCGCGCCCAGTTCGGGGTGTTTGGCGCCGTCATCCCGCTCGTCTTGGTCATTGTCATGTACCTGGGCTTCGCGGCCACCGGCGCCGTGCTGGCCGGCCAGGCCGTGGGGCAGATCTTCCCCACGGGCCACCCCGCAGTGGGCGTCATCATCTTCGGCGCACTCACCGTCCTCGTGGCCACCCTGGGCTACAAGTACATCCACGCCTTGGGCCGCATCTCCACGATCGTGGGCATCATCGGCTTCACCTACCTGGCAATCCAGCTGTTCCTCAAGCACGACGTCGGCGCCGTCATGGGGGTGGGCGGCTTCGCGTTCCCCACGTTCCTGCTGGCCATTTCGCTGAGCGCCGGCTGGCAGCTGACGTACGGCCCGTATGTGGCCGACTACTCCCGCTACCTGCCGGCCAACACCCCGGCCGCCAAGACCTTCTTGTCCTGCTTCTCCGGATCCGTCCTGGGCTCGCAGTGGTCAATGACGCTTGGGGCCCTGTTTGCCGCCATCGCCATGCCCAAGGGCCACGAATTCCTGGACGGCCAGGTGGCCTTCGTGGGCGAGCTTTCCGGCGGCGGTGCCATCGCCGTGCTCATGTACCTGGTGGTTGTGGTGGGCAAGCTGACGGTCAACACGCTCAACGCCTATGGCGGCTACATGACCATCCTGACCTCGGTCAGCGCCTTCACCCGGCAGCTGCGGTTCGCTCCCTGGGTGCGCTTTGCCTACGTGATCGGCTTCATCACCATCTCGGTCATCATTGCCATCGCGGCCTCGGCCGACTTCATCTCCAACTTCAAGAACTTCGTCCTCTTGCTGCTGATGGTGTTCATCCCGTGGAGCTCCATCAACCTGGTGGACTTCTGGCTGGTCTCCAAGGAAAAGGTCGACGTCCCGGCACTCTACGACCCCAAGGGCCGTTACGGCGCCTGGAACGTCCCGGCGCTGCTGACCTACGCACTCGGCGTCGTGGTCCAGATCCCGTTCCTGGCCCAGACCATGTACACGGGCCCCATCACTCCCCTGCTGGGTGGTGCGGACATTTCCTGGCTGGTGGGCCTGGTGGTCACGGCCGCCGTCTACTACCCCGTTGCCCGGAAGTATCAGCGCCCGCCGGCCGCGATGGTGTACCCGGCGGTCGAGCCTGGCGAGACCCAGGGCACGCCGGTCGAGACCCCCGCCGCCAACTCCTAGCCCTTTCCCGAGGAGGAATTCGCATGACCACGCAAACCGTCCCCGAACCCCGCCCCCTCGTGGCCTCGCTTCCCGTGTATTCAAAGGCCGGCGGTACGGCTCCACCCCGGTGGAAGGCGTCGTCGAACGAGTCCTTCCTGCCGCCGTCGCCGGCCGTGCTCGCCGCGATCGAGGAAGCGGCAGCCCACTGCCAGCAGTACCCCACGATCCAGGGCGATCCCCTTGTCGCGGCGCTCAGCCGCGGCCTGGGGGTGGCTGCGGGGCAAATCGTGGCCGGAGCCGGCTCGCTGGCAGTGCTCCAACAACTGCTGACGGCGTTCACGGGACCGGGCACGGAGGTGGTCTTTGCCTGGCGCAGCTACGAGGCCTACCCCATCCTGGTGCGCCTTGCCGGGGCGCTCGACGTCCAGGTGCCGCTGGCGCCGGGGCATCGCCATGACCTTGAAGCCATGGCGGGCGCCATCACCGATGCCACGGCCGCGGTGATCCTGTGCAGCCCTAACAACCCGACGGGAACGGTGCTGACGGGGGCCGAGCTGGCCGGCATCCTGGACCGGATCCCGCCCCACGTCGTGGTGGTGCTGGACCAGGCCTACCTGGAATTCACGGACGAAGCCGGCGCCTCCTCCGCGCGAAGCCTGGCCCTGCTGGCGGAGCACCCCAACCTGGTCATCCTGCGCACTTTCTCCAAGGCGTACGGCCTGGCCGGATTGCGGGCCGGCTACCTGGTGGCGCACCCGGACGTGGCCGCACACGTCCGTGCGGTGTCCCCTCCGTTTGGCTTGAACGCTGTGGCTGAGGCGGCCGCCGTCGCAGCCCTGGCCGACGACGGCGCCCTGGCCGGCACTGTTGCCGCGGTGGTGGAGGGCCGCACGTCCCTGGCAACGGAGCTGGCTCAGCGCGGACTTGACCTGCCTATGAGTGGCGCCAACTTCCTGTGGCTGCCCGTGGGCCGTGGTTCGGAATCACTGGAAACGGCATGCCTGGCCGAAGGTGTCAGCGTGCGCTGTTTTGCCGGCGAGGGCGTGCGCGTCACGGTCGGCTCGCGCGATGCCGAAGCGGCCGCGCTCCGGGCCGTGGATGCTTGGCTTGCCACCGGCGGAGCTCACTAGGCGAACATCTGAAGAACCCAAAAGCCGGGGCCGGCACGGTGCAAACTGTGCCGGCCTCGGCTTTTGCGTTCCAGCCCTTACAGCCGGGCCAACACCTTGCCCGGGTTCAGAATGCCCGCAGGGTCAAGGGCGTTCTTGATGGCCGCCATGACCGGCAAAGCGGAGGCATGCTCCTTGGCCAGGGACGCCGTCTTGCCCAGGCCGATCCCGTGTTCGCCGGTGGACGTGCCACCCATGGACAAGGCCCTGTCCACCAAACGGCTGTTGACAGCGCTGGCCGCGTCCACGGCATCCTGGTTCCCCGGCGGCAGTACGAAAGCCAGATGGAAGTTCCCGTCGCCCACATGCCCCACGATCGGCGCCAGCACCCCGTGGGCGTCGGTGTCGGCCTTGGTCAGCGTGATGCACTCGGCCAGCCGGGAGATGGGCACGCACACGTCCGTGGACCAGGTGCTGGAGCCGGGTACGAGGGCCGCGTATGAGGGCAGAACGTCGTGGCGGGCGCGCCAGATGCGGCCCATCCGTTCCGGTTCATCAGCGTAGTCCCAGTCGGTGCCGCCGTGCCGTTCCACCAGGCCGCGCACGGTTTCGCCTTGTTCGGCGATCCCGGACGGGGAGCCCTCGAATTCAAAAATCAACGTCGGCGTAACGGGAAGCCCCAACCCGCTGTAGCGGTTGACGGCGTCCACCGTGACGTCGTCGAGCAGTTCAACTCGGGAGATCGGGATTCCGGCTTCCAGGGTCGCCTGCACCACGGCGGTGCAGTTTTCCAGGGTGGGAAAGGAACATATGGCCACGCCACTGGCCTCGGGGATGCCGTAGACGCGCAAGGTCACCTCGGTCAAGACGCCCAGCGTTCCCTCGGCGCCCACAAACAGGTGCGTCAGGTCGTAGCCGGCGGCGGATTTCCGTGACCGGCCGCCGGTCTTGATGACGGTGCCGTCGGCCAGCACCACCGTCAGGCCGAGCACGTTTTCCTTCAGGGTTCCGTAGCGGACGGCCGTGGTTCCGCTGGCCCCCGTGGATGCCATGCCGCCCACGCTGGCATCAACGCCGGGCCCCACGGGGAACGTGAGTCCGTGGCCGGCCAACGCGGCATTGAGTGCGCTTTTCATGACGCCGGCCTGGACCGTGGCGTCGAGATCCGCCGCGCCGATGCGCAGGATCTTGTCCATGCCGGAC
>JBAUMA010000261.1:0-3039 GCA_049578485.1 Specibacter sp. | reverse complement strand
TGGGGCAAGACCTCCCCCACCGAGCGCGCCGCCATCCTGAACAAGGTGGCCGACAGGATTGACGAGAACGTCGAGCTCCTGGCCGTCGCCGAGACCTGGGACAACGGCAAGGCCGTGCGGGAAACCCTCAGCGCCGACATCCCGCTCGCGGCCGACCACTTCCGCTACTTTGCCTCCGTGGTCCGCGCCCAGGAAGGTCGCCTGACCCAGCTCGATGACAACACCACCGCCTACCACTTCCACGAGCCCCTCGGCGTGGTGGGCCAGATCATCCCCTGGAACTTCCCGATCCTGATGGCCGTGTGGAAGTTGGCGCCGGCACTCGCGGCGGGCAACGCCGTCGTCCTCAAACCGGCGGAACAAACCCCGGCGTCGATCCTGGTGCTGATGGACCTGCTCTCGGACATCCTGCCGGCCGGCGTCATCAACGTGGTCAACGGCTTCGGCGTGGAGGCTGGCAAGCCGCTCGCCTCAAGCAAGCGGATTCGCAAGATCGCGTTCACCGGCGAGACCACCACGGGCCGGCTCATCAGCCAGTACGCCAGCCAGAACCTGATACCGGTCACCCTGGAACTGGGCGGCAAGAGTCCGAACATCTTCTTCGAGGATGTCATGGACAAGAACGACGCGTTTTACGACAAGGCGCTTGAGGGCTTCACGCTTTACGCCTTCAACCAGGGCGAAGTGTGCACCTGCCCGTCGCGCGCACTCATCCAGGGCTCCATGTACGAGGCCTTCATGGCGGACGCCGTGGCCCGCACCGAAACCATCATCCAGGGCAACCCCCTGGACACCGACACCCAGATCGGCGCACAGGCCTCCAACGACCAGATGGAGAAAATCCTCTCCTACATCGACATCGGCAAGCAGGAGGGCGCCAAGCTGCTGACCGGCGGCGAGCGCAACATCCTCGAGGGCGACCTGGCCGGCGGCTACTACGTCAAGCCCACCATCTTCGAGGGCACCAACGACATGCGCATCTTCCAGGAGGAGATCTTCGGCCCCGTGCTCGCGGTGACCAAGTTCGACGACTACGCCGACGCCCTGCACATTGCCAACGACACCCTCTACGGGCTCGGCGCCGGCGTATGGTCCCGCAACGGCAACGTAGCCTACCGTGCCGGCCGTGAAATCCAGGCCGGGCGCGTGTGGGTCAACAACTACCACGCCTACCCCGCGGGCGCTGCGTTTGGCGGCTACAAGTCATCCGGCATCGGCCGCGAAAACCACGCCATGATGCTGGACCACTACCAGCAGACCAAGAACCTGCTGGTCAGCTACGACGAGAACAAGCTCGGCTTCTTCTAAACCGCCGCGCCCCTCCGGCACGACGCTCTCTCACCTTTGGCGCGCTATCCGGCAACGCTCTCTCAGCTTTGGCGCGTTTCCCGGCAACGCTCTCTCAGTTAGTCCCGGCATTTTCCAGGCACGACGCCGGGCACCCGCCCAGGGTGCCCGGCGCACCATCCCCCGTCACAACGTTCAAAGGAGAACCCCATGTCTACGATGCATGCAGCAGTTGTCAACGAATTCGGTGCACCCCTCAGCGTCCAGGAATACCCGCTGCCCACGCCCGGCCCCGGCCAGGCCCTGGTCAAGCTGATCTCCAGCGGCGTCTGCCACACGGACCTGCACGCTGCGGAGGGCGACTGGCCGGTCAAGCCCAGCCCTCCGTTCGTGCCGGGCCACGAAGGTGTAGGGGACGTCGTGGCACTCGGCGAGGGAGTCACCTCGCTGGCTGTCGGCGACCGGGTAGGCAACGCCTGGCTGTGGACGGCGTGCGGCGACTGTGAATACTGCCGCACCGGCTGGGAAACGCTGTGCGAGTCCCAGCAAAACGGCGGCTACAGCGTTGACGGCTCCTTTGGCGAGTACATGCTGGTCGATGCGGACTTCGCCCCGCGCATCCCCGAGGGTGCCGATCCTGTGGAGATCGCTCCGGTGCTGTGTGCCGGAGTGACCGTCTACAAGGGGCTGAAGATGACCGAGGCCCGCCCCGGCCAGTGGGTCGTCATCTCCGGGATTGGCGGCCTGGGGCACATCGCCGTGCAGTACGCTGTGGCCCTGGGCCTGCGCGTCGCCGCCGTCGACATTGCCGAAGACAAGCTGGCGCTGGCCCGCAAACACGGGGCCGAAATCACTGTCAATGCCTCCTTGGAGGATCCGGTCGAGTCGATCCAGGCCCAGACCGGAGGCGTTCACGGTGTGCTCGTGACGGCCGTGCACCCGGCCGCGTTTGGCCAGGCGATCGGCATGACCCGCCGCGGCGGGACCATCGTGTTCAACGGCCTGCCGCCGGGCGATTTCCCCGCACCCATCTTTGACGTGGTCCTGAAGGGTTTGACGATCCGCGGCTCCATCGTGGGCACGCGGCAGGACATGGCCGAGGCCATCGACTTCTACGCCCGCGGACTGATCCACCCCACGGTCTCCACCCGGCCGTTGGGTGACATCAACGACGTCCTGGACGAGATGCGTGCCGGCAAGATCGACGGCAGGGTCGTCATCACCTACTGACGACCACCCCGGCGGTCGAGCCCATCGAAACCTGGGATTTCGACAGGCTCAATCACCGCACCCCGAATGAAAGGAACCTGCAATGGCAGATGCCCATGGCGTTGTGGATGCCGCCATCACCATTCCCGGCGAAACATCGTCGCGGGTGGCCTTGACTCCGTCCGCTGTGGAGTTGTTGCAAAAGATGTGGAGCATTCACGGCCCGCTCATGTTCCACCAGTCGGGCGGCTGTTGCGACGGCTCATCCCCCATGTGCTACCCCGCGGGCGAGTTCATCACAGCCGAAGCCGACATCCTGCTGGGTCTCTTTGAACTGCCGGCCTGCGGTCCGCTGGAATTTTGGATGTCGCGGGAGCAGTTCAACTACTGGTCGCATACCCACCTGACGGTCGACGTCGTGGCCGGGCGGGGCAGCGGATTCTCGGTGGAATCGCCGGAGGGCAAGCGCTTCCTGATCCGCTCCCGCCTCGTGGACGGCTTCGTCCCGGCCATCTGACTGTGTTGCAGTTGTTGGACGAAAAT